>DASRRN010000278.1:0-29956 GCA_035695685.1 Acidobacteriaceae bacterium
ATAGATCAGCAGCATCATGACGGGAGTGAGCACGGCGCTGTTCCAGAAGATCCAACGCCACGACAGATGGTCGATGTACCAGGCCTCGAGCGAGGTAGCGACGTTGGTGGTGAACACGATATCCATGGCGTACATGGCGATTCCCAGCAGCACATAGCGCATGGGCAGGTTGCGCAGGATAAAGGAAAGCGTCAGAGGGTAAAAGGTCCCTGCCGTCAGCCCGGCGAGCACCAGCAGGATAAGCAGCGCGGGAAGGTTGGGAGCGAAGGGGAGAAACATGCAGATGATGGTGAATGCAGTTGCGCAAGCCAGAAGAACACGCCGCGCCCCGAGCAGTCCGCCGAGATAGACGGAAAAAGGTCCGATGAACATCATGCTGGCGTTGAAGGCTGTATTCAGCCATGAGGCCTCGTCGAAGCCCAAGTGGAGATAACCTCTCAGATCCGGCAGGCCGACACTGATGAGCCGTCCAGTGCAGGTTGCGACCGAGGCGCCAAGCAGAACACCGAACACTCCCAGCAATGGGTGGGTGGTAATGAGCGGGGCTGCGGAAGGAGTGGCGGAGGCTGGCGGATTGGAGGGTGGAGCACTCAAGACGGATGACCCTCCTGCGCAGTGTGTTTGCCGGAGGTATGAATGGTGACTTCCGCGGAAAAGCCCGGACGCAGTCTGCCCTGCAAGGGATGGCCCGGATCGAGCACGATTTTTACCGGGATTCGCTGCACAACCTTGGTGAAGTTTCCGGTCGCGTTGTCAGGAGGCAAAAGAGCGAATTGTGATCCGCTGGCGGGGGAAATCTCCGCCACTTTTCCGTGCAACACGACCCCGGGAAAGGTATCGATGGTAATGTCGGCGACATCCCCTTGTTGTATGTTCGTAAGTTGTGTCTCCAGGAAGTTGGCCTGGATCCAGACATCGCCTCTCACCAAATCGACGACCTGCATGCCGGGAGCGACCAGTTGCCCCTCCTGCACATGACGCTCGCTGACAGCCCCTGCCGCCGGAGAGACAATGCGCGTATATCCGAGATTGACTTCCGAGACAATGATGGCGGCCTTTTTGGCCTGAATGTCTGCCCGGTACACGGCGTCTTTCGTGTCAAGGGCGGCGCGCTGTCTTTTTTGCGCTTCCAGCACGGCGCGGCTGCTGTTGAGCGATGCCTGGGCCCGGTCCAGGTCTGCCTGGCGGGAAGCTAGCAACCCTCGATAGCGATCCGCATTGGCCATCGCTCCTTCCAGTTCCTGGTGGGTGGTGGCCTTGGACGACAACAAAGCCTGCTGGCGCTTCAGTTCAAGTTCAGTGTGTTCCACATCCGGCTGAACTGCGGAGACGCCGGCCTTGGCCGCGTTAACCGCGGCTTCAGCCTGCGCTACTCCGGTTTCCGCGTTCTGAACCGTGACGTCCTGAATGCCTTTGGCTGCGTGATTGTCCTCCAGCTCCGCTTGCGCACCGGCCAGGGCTGCTTTGGCTTGGGCGAGTCCAGCCGCATAGTCCTGGTCTTCGAGTTGCACCAGTAGCTGGCCAGGTTGGACTGCTTGGTAGTCGCCGACCTCCATTTTGCGAACGGTTCCCGAGATGCGCGTGCTCAAAGGAGTGAGATCGGCACGCACATAGGCGTCGTCCGTTCGCTGCTCCGCGTGTCCGCCCTCCCACGAGCTCCAGCACCCCTTGATGGTGAACAGGAGCGCGGCAGCGACCACTAACACCACGACCGGAACGATCAACGCTCGTTTTGACATGCTTGCAGTGACTCCAGGAAATCAGGGTTGCCATCGGGGCCCGGGTTGCGACGAGGAGGTTCAATGCACGCCAAGAACGCTGCACGGCGCATCCTGCGCCAACTCATAGACGGTGCTCCACAAGCGCGCGATGTGGAGATCACGCTGGTGAAGTCCTATGACCAGGAGATCGGCCTTCTGCCGGTGTAGAAAGTCGACGATTGCCTCCACCTGCCGGCCTTCGACCAGATAACTGTGGAATCCGATGCCGTAACTCTCAACTTGGGCTCGTGCCTGGTCCTGAAGTTTTGTATAAAACTTCAGTCGATCCTGTTCCAGGGCTCGCGCGATCGAGCTATCGGCTACCGCAGCAAAGGCGGTATACGCGGGTAGATCCCCCATAGCGGTTACCGCCAGTAAATCAGCATTGAGGCTTTTGGCGAGTTTGATGGCTGCGACCAAGGCTCGCTGGGACTCGGGAGATTCGTTGTACGCTACGACGATTTTGCGAAACATGGTTCCCCGATTTCTATTCGTTACCGTTCTCATGAGAGCAGCGCTCGGCGAAGCTCTGGGCGGCGCGGGTCACTGCGCGCTGTAGTTCTTCCTCCGTGAACGGTTCTACAATGACGTCGTAGCCACCTATCTCCAAAACTCCGGACCATAGCTGGAAAGTTGCCGTGTGGGCGTAGACCAGGATCTCCGGCCGCGGATTGAACAGAGTGATCTCACCCCAAAGCGACCACCATCCGTTATCCGGCAATACCGCCGGCAGGAGCGCAACGTGATACGCGTTTCGCCTGAGCACGAGGTGAGATACTTCTGCTGCCTTTGCAATGAAGTCGATGGTCACGCGGAGGGACGCTAATTGACGCCGGATCTGTCGCTGCATCTCTTCCGGGGCCAGGGCAAGAATCCGCACTACTGGATTCTTGTCAACGTCTCGGCGCACCTCGGTCACGTTTGGCTCCCGGTTCTCGCTCTAGGTTCTCAATGGTGAGGATGCCAGAACTTGTAGGGATTCATGGAGTGAGCAACTGTTAGCTAACGGTGATCTGAACATTGGAGTGTCATCGACGCGCTATCATGACGTCGGGATCGCGCGCAGTCATCAACGGAAATTGCACAGTAGTGAGGAAGACTCAACGTTGCAGGACACACACACATCTGAAGACCTTTCCGAGCAGGAGGTCCGGGCGGAACTCGAGCGGCTGTTGCAAAGCACGCTCTTTTTGCAATCGGACCGTTTGAGCCGCTTCCTTCGATTTGCGATTGAAAATGCTTTCGCCGGGAACACGGACCTCCTGAAGGAGTATGTAATCGGCACGGAGGTTTATGACCGCAAGCCTCCGTATCATCCCAGCCAGGATTCGATTGTGCGCACAGAGGCGCGGCGGCTGAGGGCGAAGCTCAAGGAATACTATGAGTCGGAAGGCAAGCAGAATCCTGTTTTCATCTACTTCCGGCCGGGCACGTACGTTCCCCTGTTTCGGAGGAACGAAACCCTGGCTGGGCTTAGCTCGAATGGGCCCTCGCCCGGGAGTGAACTGCTGGCCAAGGGGGTGGGGGTTGCGGTGGCCGTCTTACCGTTTGTCGACCTTTCGCATCGACCCCTCTCTTCGATGTGCGCCCAGGGCGTCACTGAAGAAGTTATTCATACCCTTACGCATACCGATGGGATTCGGGTGATCTCCAGGCCTGCTCCGCCGCAACCGGTGGAAGCGCCTTATGACATTCCGTCGCTGTCGCAAAGGTTCGGAGTGGGCGCAATCGTTGAGGGAACGGTGAGAGAGGACTACAACCATTTGCGCATTACCGCAAGGGTCCTGGGCTCAGACGGCTTTCAGATGAGCTCCCATCGTTTCGATACTGAGGCAAGCGCTGAAGTTCTGGCTCAGGTGCAGGAGCAGATCGCCACCGCCTTTGTCAGCCGAGCGCGTCCGGAACAGTCGCATGTGCGCCGGCGATTGGCTACGCCGAGTGCACTGACGTATGCGGTCTATCCTCTTGTTCTGCATGCGGAGACGCTACTGGATGAAGGGTCCGCGTCTGACCTGCGAGCTTCGCTGATGAAGTTTCAAGAAGCGAGGGAGCTGGCCCCCGCCTTTGCGCGATCGTATTGTGGAATTTCCCACTGCAACATAGAGATGGCTCTGCGCGGAGCGAGTCCATCTTCCACCCTGGTTTCCGTCGCCAAGGAAGCTGCCCTGCGCGCGATCGAGCTGGATGCGGAGATGATTGAGTCCTACTCCTGCCTGGGAAGCGCGCAGGCTTTGGAGTGGGATTGGGAAAACGCGGAGAAGAACTTCATCCATGGATCTGGCCTGGGATTCCACGTTTCCGCCGCACGGCGACACGGATTATTTCTTGCGGCGCTGGGGCGGAATGACGAGGCATCGCACCACCTTGAAGCGGCGCAACGCATCGATCCTTTCTCGAACCGTCAAAAGGTAGCTCGCACCAAATTCCTTCATATCACTCGGCGATTTGCTGAGGGGTTGCGTCTGTTGTCGGAGCCATTGATTTATGGACCGCTTCCTGTGGAAGCCCGGTATTTGCTCGCGCTTATGGCAGCGCATTTAGGAAACAAAGAGCAGGCGAAGCAACTGATCGAAAGCATCCGGCCTGCTTCGGGGGCTGAATTGCCCATGATGGCAGGGGTTGCGGAAGTACTGGCGCTGATCGGTGAGACGGAACAGGCAAACCAGATTGCGCGGGGTTTCAAGCTGTTGTCTTTGGATGCAGCGATCAGCCGATTTCGGCAGGCGTTGCTGTCGCTGGCGCTGGGAGATGGGGAAGGCGCACTTGCCTTTCTGACGTTAGCGGTTGAGGAGCGAGAAGCGGAACTGGCGTGGATCCGAGTAGAGCCCCGCTTTGATTCCATTCGCCAAACGGCCGGTTTCAAAGATCTTGCAGTTAAAGTAGTACCGGGGTCGCGAAGTTAAAGCTCAACCCTGGCGGCGCTTGTCGCTATAATCTGGCTCATCCCATGAGCCTTACCGCCGGAACCCAGCTTGGACCCTACGAAGTAACCGAACTAATCGGCGCGGGCGGCATGGGCGAGGTTTATAAAGCCAGAGACCTTCGTTTGGGCCGCGATGTTGCTGTGAAGGTCATGCCGGCGTCGTTTGCGGCCGACCCGGAAAGACTGCGACGTTTCGAGCAAGAGGCGCGTGCGGTCGCCTCGTTGAGCCATCCCAACATTCTGGCGGTTCATGATATTGGGCAGCACGCCCAACAGCCCTTTATGGTTTCGGAGCTGCTCCATGGAGAGAGCCTGCGCGAGATGCTCACCCGTGGCGGACTTTCGCAGCGGAAGGCGATTGACTATGGAGTTCAGATTGCTCACGGTCTAGCCGCTGCGCATAGCAAAGACATCGCCCATCGTGACCTGAAACCCGACAACATTTTTATCACCCGCGATGGCCGGGTAAAAATACTGGATTTTGGCCTCGCGAAGACAGTGCAGAAACCCGCCGCGGTGCGAGCGGGCGACGCTTCCGGGGATATGACCGCAATCGCGCCCGCTACGGAAGTTGGCGCGGTGCTGGGGACCGTGGGTTACATGTCGCCGGAACAGGTGCGTGGCGGGGCGGTCGATTGCCGGACAGATATCTTCAGTTTTGGCGCGGTGTTTTACGAGATGCTGACCGGCGTGCGTGCCTTTAAACGGGATACAGCCGCGGAAACCATGACCGCCATCCTGAACGAGGATCCGCCGGAGTTGTCGCTTAGCGGGTCCGGGATTGCTCCTGCGCTTGAAAGAACTGTGCGCCACTGCCTGGAGAAAGCGCCGGAACAACGCTTTCAGTCAGCGCGCGATCTGGCGTTCGATCTGGAGTCGTTTTCTACGTTGACGCCGGTGCTACCACTACCCGTTGGCGTCAGGGCGGCAAAGTTCAAGATGGGGCGGCTCGGCTGGTATGCGCTGGCTGCTGCTGGATTGCTGGCATTCGGCGGATTGGTAGGGTGGCGCATTACGGTGGCCATGCGCAAGGCGACCGGCGCGCAGTTTCGCCAGGTGACTTATCGACGGGGGACGATCCAAGATGCCCGCTTTACACCCGACGGCCAGAACATCCTCTATACCGGCGCATGGGATGGCTCCGAACCTGAGATCTACACGGTTGGGGCGAATGCTATCGGAGGACATTCCCTCGGCATCAAAAACGCCCGCCTGTTGGCAGTGTCTTCGCGCGGCGAGTTGGCGGTGGCGCTTACCACGCAAGGGATTGCATCGGTTCTCTCGCCGGGTAACCTGGCGCGGACCTTCGCAGAAAACGGTGCTCCCAAGCCACAGATCGAAAATGTGGAGGCTGCGGACTTTACTCCGGACGGATCTGCGCTGGCCATTGTGCGCTGGGTGCCAGCCGAACGAATGTGCCAGGTGGAGTATCCGATCGGAAAGGTTCTTTACCGCGAACATGCGATCGATGACATCCGCTTTTCGCCCAGCGGAAAGTACCTTGCCTTCATCGCGCATGACAATATTTTCGATGACCGGGGCCCTATCGTCATCCTGCGAAGCACGGGAGAGAAGGTCGTCACCAGCCCGATCTTCGAGAGCGCGGAGGGCCTGGTGTGGACCCGTTCGGGAGATGAGGTGTGGTTTACCTCTCCGTTAGAGTCGGGAGAGATTCATGCGTTCTCCTTATCGGGCAAGCTTCGCGTCCCTTTGGCAGTGCCCGGCCGTTTGCGGCTGCTCGACATCGCGGCCAACGGAGAGCTTCTGGTGGCGCAGGGAGTCGATCGTCGTGGCATGGTTGTGTCCACAGAAAATCGAAAAGTGGAACGCGATCTGTCCTGGCTCGACTTTAGTTTTGGGCGTGCTATCAGTGGCGACGGAAGGATGATTCTCTTCGAGGAGGAAGGGAACGAATCGCAAAACTACACAGTCTACGTTCGCAATGTGGATGGATCGCCGGCAGTGCCTATCGGTGACGGATACGGCATGGCGCTCTCGCCCGATAAGAATTGGGCCCTGGCGGAGAAGTTGACCGAGCCTGGCCATGAGGTGTGGCTGCTACCAGTGGGACCAGGCGAAGCCAGACGCATTAGTCCGCCAAATCTATCGCCTAAGGTAGCAGCCAGTTTCTTGTCCGACGGTAAGCGGATTGTCTATGTTGCGCAGGACGGCGCGCGCCCACTGCGCACCTGGCTCCAGGACTTAAACGGCGGCAATCCGCGTCCGATTACCCAAGAGGGAACGTCTGGCTGGTTTGTTTCTCCGGATGATAAGTGGCTGCTGGCCGGATTGGGACTCGGCTATCCCAGGGTGAATGATCCGGTGCTGGTGCCGGTCGGGGGCGGAAGTCCGGTAAAAATTGCGGGCTTAAAACCGGATGACAATGTGATCGGTTGGAGCAGCGATGGCGAGCTCTATGTCGCACCTTTTGCCCATGAGGCGCGCGGCTCTCTTCCGGTAGAGAAGCTAAATCCACATACCGGCGCACGCAAAGCGTGGCGCGATCTTGGCCTCCTCACGATCAGCGGCATAAACACGGACCGTCCTATCATTACGCACGACGGTGCGAGCTATCTTTATGGCTACTCTTTAAGCCTCTACGATCTGTACACCGTGAACGGGGTTCGCTGAGACTTCCTTGAGGGTTTGAGGAGCCAGAAGGGGAACTCGCTTGGATCGGGATAGACCCACGAGTGGATCTTCGGGACAGGGGTGGTGACCTGTCAACGGGTTTTAGCTCTCGGACTTTCTCTGGGTCAGCGAAACGTGAACGTCCTGGGAAGAAGTGTTTTCAGATCTCCTTCCAAGAACTGCACCTGCCAGCCGCTGCGAAAGAAAAACGTCATATAGACCGTGTGGTTCGCTTTTGTGTAGCGGGACATGGGTGGGCTCGGTCGCCACTAGACCAGCGCCTCGAGCCCATACTTCTCGACCACAGACAGCAGCTTGAGGGCCATTCCGCTCGGCCGCTTCGCTCCGGTCTCCCATTTCTCAATCGTGGATTCACTGGTATTGAGATACCGAGCAAAGACGGGCTGGCTGACCTTGTAGCGCTCCCTCAGTTTCTTGATCTCCTTAGGCTTGAGTGGAGGAGGCGCCACTAGGCAGGACACGTCAAAGCTTCGCATCGTAGCCTTGTCAATCGCTCCAACCTTATACACGGAGGAAGCCGAAGAGTGGATTGCCTCAAAAGCATCGCTCTTGAATCTAGGCTTGGTCGCCATTACAGATCTCCTTCCAATCCTGGGCTCGAAGCAGTTGGCTTACTTGATGAACTGTCAGACCAGCGTATGCCTTCACCAGCTTGCGGAATTCGGCCAGTTCATCGTCCTCGATGTTTGCCCGGTCCTGTTTCGCAAATAAATACTCATAAACCCAAAATTGTCCAGACCTGGCAAGAATGATCGAGCGATACTGGTTCTTCCGCAGTCTCTTCTTGAAAACACCGCCGCCCAGGTCGTCAGCCTGCCCGAGCATTACCTGCCGGATGGCAGAGCAAAGCTCTTCATCCGATATATTTGCTTTCCGGGCCGCCTTGGTAAACCAGGCTGTTTTGAAAACCCGTTCGGATTTCTCAGCATGATTTGCCACCATCTCTAGTGTAGCACTGGGTGCAACCATTCCGGGTCTTGGTGGGGACGCGCTGGTGCAGCCCGCGAAGGCACAAATCTACACTTCTGAGTGGCGTCGCCCTCAGCAGAGACAAGCCGAAGGCCCCCAGCCAAGCGATGACCCAGGCGATGGGAGTTTTGAAGAAAAGCATCCCGTAGGTTAGCGCTTATGGGCCGCAGGCGCATGACTCCTGCTCTTTGCTCTTCTGGTTCTCACAACCTCCGGCCGTCTCATAGAAGGCCCTGGGGTACCCCTTGGTAATGTAGTTTGAAGCTGCCAAGCCCGCTGTGAAGAAAAAAACGGCTGGTTGTTAAACTGAATAAGTGAAGATTGCTCTCGCTCAGATCAACCCCACGGTTGGGGATTTCCTGGGGAATACACAGAAAATTATCGAGTTTGCGCGCGAGGCCTCGGCGGCCCAGGCAGACATCGTCTTGTTCCCGGAGTTGGCGGTTTGCGGCTATCCTCCCGCCGATTTTCTGGACAAACCTTCGTTTGTGGCACGAGCCGGAGAGGCCGTTGCTGAGATTGCCGCCACCGCGACCACCGGCCGTCCGCTGACAGTCATCTGCGGTTACGTCACCGCCGCTCCTCCCGGATCGGGTAAACAGGTGGTGAATTCGGCTGCGCTGATGCGCAACGGCCGGGTGGAGTTCGTCCAGTCCAAACGGCTTTTGCCCTTCTACGACGTCTTCGACGAGCAGCGCTATTTTGCTCCAGCCGAGAGCCAGAAACTCTACTCCCTGGCGGACCAACGCCTCGCCCTCACCATTTGCGAAGATGCCTGGAACGATAAGTTGTTCTGGCCCCGCCGCCTGTACTCCGTCGACCCGGTGGAGGAGTTGATGCGCACCGGCGGTTCGCTCATTCTCAACATTTCGGCCTCCCCGTACTACCGCGGTAAGCGAGAGTTGCGCCACCGCATGTTGGCAGCAATCGCCACCCGGCACCGGGTTCCTGTGGTCATGGTTAACCAGGTGGGGGGCAACGATAGCCTGGTGTTCGACGGAGCCAGCTTTGCCATGGGGCCCGATGGTTCGATCATCGCCCAAGCGCGTTCCTTTGTGGAAGATATGGTCTATTTCGACAGCACGGCGTTGACGGGCGATCGCCGCCCAGTCGATTCGAATGAAGACGCGGCCGTCTATCAGGCGCTGGTCCTGGGCACACGAGACTACGTCCGCAAATGCGGCTTCTCCAAGGCATTGGTGGCCCTGAGCGGAGGCGTCGATTCGGCCCTGGTGGCGGCCATCGCCGTGGACGCTCTGGGCAAAGAGAATGTGAGGACCATCGGCATGCCCAGCCAGTATTCTTCCGCCGGTTCTATCGAAGATGCGCGCACGCTGGCGGACAACCTTGGCATTTGCTATACCACGATTGCCATTCACGACCTCTTTGATCAGTACACCAAAGCCCTTGCTCCCCTCTTCATAGGCCAGGAACCGGACATCACCGAGGAAAACATCCAGTCCCGCATACGCGGAAATCTGCTGATGGCACTTTCCAACAAGTTCAACGCCCTGGTGCTCACCACGGGCAACAAGTCGGAGATGTCGGTCGGCTATTGCACGCTCTACGGCGATATGGTCGGCGCCCTGGCGGTGATCGGCGACGTGGTCAAAACGGAGGTCTACCAACTTTGTCGCTACGTGAATCGGGAGCATCCGGTGATTCCCCTGGCCATCCTGGAAAAGCCGCCCTCCGCGGAGCTTCGTCCGGGCCAGAAAGACACGGACTCCTTACCACCCTACGAAGTGCTCGATCCGATTCTGCAAGCCTACGTCGAGCGCTACGAAACGCCGGAACAGATCGCAGCGGAATACCATTTTGACCTGGCGACCGTCAGTCAGGTAGTCAAGTTGGTCGAGCGCAGCGAATACAAACGGAAGCAGGCGGCGCCGGTGCTCAAGGTCACCAGCAAGTCTTTTGGTATGGGGCGCCGTTTTCCCATCGCCGTTAAAGTTCAGGTATAAGCAAGATGAGAGAGGAATTGAATGCAGCTTCGTACAACCCTATGTCTTTTTGTTCTGGCCGTCACCAGCGCAGCGTGGCTTCCAGCTGCGACCGCCCAGAACCCAGTCCCACAGGCTCCCGCTGCCCCACCGGCAGCGCCTGCTCCTTCGGGAGGTGTGGTAACTGTGCCGTCTGGGGCGCCCGCTCCCACGACTCCCTTTCCCCCGGTCGACCCCGCAAATTTTACTGCCACTTCGCCCACCAAGCAGACGGTGGAAGACTTTCTCACCGCGTTTTGGGGATATGATTCCACCCGCAAGTGGCAGATCCAGGCAATTCTGCCCACGCCTGCGCCGGGCGTGAGCCGAGTCCTGGTTTTGGTGAAGTCAACCAATCCAGGGCCCAAGGATCAGACCGCACAGCTTTCTTTCTTCACCCTGCCGGATGGAAAATTTCTGGTCGCTGATTCACTCCTCCCCTTCGGTTCTAAACCGTTTCAGAACTATCGCGAGATTCTGCAATCTGGAGCCTCTGGGCCGTCCAAGGGCGGGGCGTCGAAAGCTATGGAGCTGGTGGAGTTCTCCGACTTTGAATGTCCTCACTGCAAGGACGCACAATCGACTGTTGCCAAGTTGCTGGCGGACTACCCCAGTGCTCACTTCGTCTACCAGGATTTCCCCCTGACCCAGATTCACACCGAATCCATGAAGGCATCGACTCACGGATATTGTGTCGCCAAAGCCGGCGGCAACGATGCGTTCTTCAAATTCTCCGAGGCGCTCTTTGAAGCGCAGGCGGGACTTACACCGGCCACTTCGGACCAGACTCTCAAGGATGTGGAGACCAAAGCGGGGCAGGATCCGGCCAAGATCGCTGCCTGTGCGGGAACGCCCGCGGCCAAGGAGGCCATCGAGGCTTCGCGCGCCCTGGGCGACAAGGTTGGCGTGAACCAAACGCCCACCTTGTTTGTGAATGGGCGTGCCCTGCCATTAACTGGAATTCCCTATGAGATGCTGCAGAAGATCATCGAGTTCCAGGCGAAACTGGACGGCGTACCACTGCCCCCAGCCCCGCCGGCTCCTGCTCCCAAACCAGCTCCATCGCTGCGTTAGCAGAATGCCCATCTGCCGGCGAACCCAAGTCACCGGGTTCGTTGGCGAGGATGGAGATCTTCTTTTGACACAATAAACGTGACAGATAGATTGGCGACCGAGACCGTATCGTCCGCAATGCCACGAGCGGAATACTCGCGGCGTGTGGGGGAGCTGTCAGCACGTCGCTCCAGCCTCCAGTCCCGTGAGAGGCTTGCCGGCTATTCACAACTTGCCCTGGCCGCGTTCGGTTTGATCTGGATCCTGTTCCGGCTACGCCACTTCACTGCCGCCGACCTGCTGCTTCTCATCCCTGTCACAGCGTTCATCGTGCTTGACGTGGTGCATCGGCGGCTTATTCGCCGAGTCAACGTCTGCTCGCGTGCCATTCGATTTTATGAACAAGGGCTGGCGCGGCTCGATGGGCATTGGGCCGGAGGGGGAGTCACCGGCGAGCGCTTCCTAGAACCATCGCATCCCTACGCGCGCGACCTCGATCTGTTCGGACGAGCCTCTCTGTTTGAACTGCTGTGCACAGCACGAACCCGCGCCGGGGAAGAAACCCTGGCTCGATGGCTCCTGGCTCCGGCACCACCCGATCAGGTTCGCGCCCGCCAGGCAGCGGCTGTCGAGCTAAGCAGCCGGCTCGGGTTTCGAGAAAATCTCGCAACCTTGGGAGAAGAGGTGAGCCTGGGGGTACGGCCGGCACAATTGGTCGCCTGGGGAGAATCGAAGGCGGCTTTTCCTGCCGGGATGATACGTATCGTGCTTCCGATGCTCGCTGTTCTCTGGATACTCAGCGTGGCCGCATGGCAGTTGTGGGGCGCATCGGAGTTGCTGGTACTGGCGACTACGGTGGTCAACCTGGGAATTACGTATCGCTTTCGTAGAACCCTCAATGACGCAGCGCATGTGGCGGAGGAAGCCGGCCATGACCTGAATCTGCTCTCCCAGGTACTAAAAGCTTTTGAGCTCGAGCCATTTACCAGCCCAATGCTGCTTGCGTTGCAGGCTCGGCTCAAGCCACAGGGGACACCGCCCTCGCGGGCCATCGGCAAACTAAATCGCCTGGTGGAGTCTCTCGAATCGGCGCACAACCTCTTCGTGCGCCCTTTCGATCCTGTCATTTTTTATCGACTTCAATTTGTTCTCTCCATCGAGAGCTGGCGCCGGCGCTACGGATCATCCCTGCGCGTCTGGATCGAAACCGTAGGCGAACTGGAAGCTCTGGCAGCCCTCGGAGGCTACACGTATGAGCACCACGAAGATGTCTTTCCTGAGTTTGTCGATCGCGCGCCCTGCTTTGAAGCCAAAGGCCTGGCCCATCCGCTGATCCCGCTGGATCGAGCAGTCGCCAATGATCTCCAGTTGAACCACGATCTTCAGCTCATGATCGTGAGCGGTCCAAACATGGCTGGGAAGAGTACCTTCCTCCGCGGCATCGGTGTCAACGCAGTCCTGGCGCAGAGCGGCGCGCCGGTGCGCGCCGTCAGTCTGCAGCTTTCCCCGTTGGCAGTGACCGCCTCCATCTGCGTTCTGGACTCGCTCGAAGGCGGCATCTCGCGTTTCTACGCCGAGATCAACAGGCTGAAGCAGATCATGGATCTGACCAGCGGGCCGCGATCCGTGCTGTTTCTGCTGGACGAGTTGCTCTCGGGAACAAACTCGCATGATCGCCTGATTGGAACTCGCTCGTTCGTCACCAAACTGGTGGAGCGGGGCGCTGTGGGATTGGTCAGCACGCACGATCTGGCTCTTACCGCGATTCCAAAGGAGCTTGGACCGCAGGCCATCAATTGCCACTTCGAAGACCATCTGGAAGAAGGGAAGTTGCGCTTCGATTACAAGCTCTATCCGGGCATTGTCCAGACCAGTAATGCGCTATCGCTCATGCGTTCCATTGGGCTTGAGATCTGAAAGGGCGACTCAACGCACCCAGGCTTGCTCTTCGGGGGCTTGCTCTTCAGGCAGGTCTTTCACCAGGCCTTCGCTGGTAATTCGAGCAGTCCAGATGGGATGGACACGCCGGTCGCTAATGGCCCGGACGGATAGCCTGACTTCGGCAAACCCTGCGTTGCACAAATAGTCCTGAACTTCGGGTGTGGTGAAGTAATCCTCGACCACAGAGCTGATGCGCTGGGAGTAAGACCCCTGGTCGGGCCATACTCCTGGAAACTCCAGGGAGAGGATATTTACGTGGTCACCCACAAGGTCTACTCGGACCTTTTGCGAACCGAAGGCGGCGGCCATCTGATCGGCTTTCTTAAGCCTTGCCTGCACTGCCGTCGCGCGCTGGTCCCTGGGCCGGAGGAGGATGTAGGAATAACAGTTCTGGCTGGGCGGGAACTGCGCCACCTGGTCGGGGGTACGCCGTATCTCGGAGCGATCTTCCTGGGTTGAGGCCGCGTGGGTAATTGGCAACGAGAGCTGCTCTTGCTGGCACGAAGTCAACAGGAACAGCAATGGGGTGAGGACCAGGAGTCTGCCTGCCATATTGCCTCTGAGAGGAATTTCTCAGGTTCTTCGGGGGTCTATAGAATGCACCTTTTCTGGTCCGGAATTCAAGCCAGGCTTTTCGCCGGGTTCGTAAGCCTAGCGGTTGCTAATTGATGGGGTAAACAAATGATCTAATACGCGAGATTTCTCAAATGTGGTGGTTCAAATATGGTGGTCCAGGGGGATGAGGGGGCCGGTCAGGTCATTGTGCCGACGCCGCACGATGTGCGGGGTCACGAGAATGGCCAGATTGCTTACGTCGAATTCCTTGGTGGTGCTGCTGAGCGCCGAGAAGCCGGGAAGCTCGGTGAGGCCCGGAGTGCCGCTCACCGCATTCGATTCCTGCCGGGAAAGGTCACCCACGACCAAGGCACTGGCTCCGCTGCGAAGATGAATGTCAGCGGTATAGTTGCGATTGGTGAGCACTGGCAACCCATTGAGACTCGAGCCCTGAAGCGCCTCAATCTTGAGGTCGAGCTTGAGCACGACGTCATCGTTGCGCTCGATCCGCGGAGTGACTTTCAAAGTCAATCCGAGATCCTGGTACTGCACCTGGGGGATGGGCTGAGCGGTGGAGAGGCTGTTGGCGCTAATCCCCAACCCACTCAGAACGCTGGAAAGACCGGCGCTGGTAATTCCCGGAATGCTCACAGACGACGAGGCGATGCTCGAATAACTGGAGGTGATGATCGGATAGCGCGTACCGCTTTTGATGGTTCCTTCTGCGTTGTCGTCGAGGCGGAGCTGGACCTGGTCGAGCGAGCGCGTGTCCGCTGCATTCAGGCTCAGGTTGCCGGTAATGCCACCGGTGGCCAGGCCGGTTAAGGTGAGGCCGTTGCCGAAGGTCGCAAATGGCTGGCTCAAAACCGAACTGGTTACCTCACCCGAAGCAATCAGGATAGCGGCGATGGCCGCGTAGTCCCCGGCATTTGCCAGGCCGCTGGAAATGATTTGCTGCACCAGGCTTGAGTTTCCCGAGATCACGCTGTTCAATTCGCTGGGTACGTTGAAGACAGTGGTGGTTTGCGGCAACTGCACCCCGACCAGGCGCGTACGAGTGTTCTCCACCTGGTAAATCTTTACGTCGAGCAGTACTTCGCTCTTTCCATCCAGTAAATCGGCCAGAGTCTTATTAAGCGCCTTGAGACTGCTGGCGGGCGCGCGCACCGTCAGAGTACCCATCTCCGGCTGCGCCGTTGCCTGTTGTATACCAAGGACGTTTTTGGCCAGGTTGCTCATGTCACTGAACTCAGCCGGTGTGAGGCCGGGCAGGCGAAGAGTTTCGAGCGACAGCCGGTCGTACTTGGTGTGGTTTTCCTTCGTGTCCTTGGCCACCAGGACACGGACGGGATCGAGCGGCACCATAAAGGAATCGGTGACCAGGTTTAAGAGGTGCGCGGCCTGGGCATAGTCCACGTCATCGACATCGAAGCGGATGCTTTTGGTGGCGAGCGTGCCATCGTCCACCATGCGAAGCCCGTAGGCTTCGATCACCCGTCGCAGCACCTCTTGCTCGGTGCTGCGGAAGTGAAAACTCTGTTTGCCTGGCTTGGGAGTCAGTTCGATGGCCGGGGCGAAGGTGCCGCTAACGGCATCGGGAGGCAGTCCGGCGAGATTGGCCAGATCATCGATGTGCTGGGCCACCTCCTGGTTCTTGGGGTCCAGGGCCAATGCTTCCGCGAGTTTGGCGCGGGCTTGCTCCGGATGGCCGGTGAGCCTCGCTTTATCCGCATCCTGTACGAGTTTCGTGACGCTATGCTGGCGTGCGATTTGCCAGTCAGTCGCGTACTCGGGATGCGAAGGATCCAGTTTTGCCGCCTTGGCGAAAGCCTTCTCCGCCCCGTCCACGTCTCCTTTTTCCGTGGCGCGCACGCCTTGCGCATAGGCCCTTTCCGCCGCTCGCGTCTGCCGCGGCGAGGGTTCTGAGGTGGGCGCGGTTGCCGCCGGCGTAGGTTGCTGCGCAAACCCCGGGAGGGACGCAAGAGCGCAACAAGCGGTCAGCAAGCGGACTAAACGCATGAATTTATCCTAGGGGCGTGCCCGGAAGCGGACAAGTTACCAGGGGTGGGTGGCCGTACCCAGGAGCACCTGCAGAGTACTGGTGCAGACTTCCGGCTGATGCTGCAATAAGGCTTCGTAGGGATAGACTCCGGTAGCCACGGCGATGGTCGGGAGCTCATTGGCCCTGGCCGCGGAAATATCCGAGGGAGTGTCGCCGACCACGCATACTTTGACCTGGTCGCCGGCGAGTTGCCGCGCTCCGGCGAGTGCATGGGCGATCATGTCGGAGCGGAGAGCATGATGGTCGCTGAAGCCGCCAAAACTGAACCACTCCCGCAGCCCGGCGATCTCGATTTTCAACCATCCGATTTGTTCCAGGTTCCCGGTGGCCACGCCCAGGAGCTTGCCTCTGCTCTTGAGGTAGGCCAACGTAGATAGGACGCCGGGCATCACGGTTACGCTCATGCCTTGCCGCCGTTCCAGCACCCGCTTCCGCATGCGATCCAGAATTTCTCCCAGGCGCGGCTGCCAGACCTCCTCCGCAATGGCTGCGTAGCGAAATGCGTCACGCAGGATTCCGGTATCGGTGCTTCCGTGCACCGGCACACCAGCGATCGAGAGCGGATACCCCATCACCGCTTCCACGCTCCAGGAGAAGGCGTCGGTGTGGACGCCACCATGGGCGTGGAGGAGAGTTCCATCAATGTCGAAGAGGTAGGCATCGCAGTCGTCCCAGCGAAATCCATCGCGGACGGTTACGAGGCCCTCAGCCGGCGCCGTTTGCAGCCGGCCGGCGTCCTGCGTCACTAGCTGCGTACCGTCTGTTTGGGCTCAAAGACGGGTCGCTCGGCGCGTGGCGGACGCTTAAGTCCATTGCGAATTTGTTCCGGATCGAGTTTCAGTTCCGCGATGGTGCGGCGGAGCGTGTTGCGGTGCATGCTCAGCTCCCGCGCTGCTTTGCACTGGTTTCCCCTGTGATGCGACAACACTTCGAGGATGAAGCGCCGTTTAAACTCACGCACTGCCTCGTCGTAATGAATGCCACCGGCGTGCATTTGCGTCACAAGACTATCCAGCTCACGTTTCACGAAAACCTCTTTCTTTTTCCTACCCGCTCGAGAGCCGGGTTTGTGTTAGCGCCGTGCCGAAATGATTTTCCGAACTAGGTTTCAACCAATTCGGTTGAGCCATGCGGAGCGTTTGTAAGCCCTGACGAATTTCTTCCCCGAGAGCAAACGGTACAACTTGTGAGCCGCCGTGGGCAGCTGTCAAAAAGACCGGAGCCAGCCGGGAGTTACTCAACCAGTCCTGCCGAGGCAAAAATGCCACGATGCCCATCAGGACCAGAGTGACTACGATACAACCCTCGACCAGCCCAAAGACTGCACCCAGCAGTCGATCTACAATACCCAACCCGACTCCGCGAAACAAGCCGCGCAGCAAACGGCCTGCAATACTCGCCACCAACATCACCAGCAACGCAATCAGCAGGAACGCAATCAAGTTCGCGACCGGGTGGTTGTGAATCACGAACAGAATCCAGGGTGTTAGTGCGCCGTAGTTTGCCGCGGCGATAAAGAGCCCAAGGATAACACCGGCCAGGGAGAAGACTTCGACAAAAAACCCCTTTACAAATGCAGAAACTACAGTAACCACCAACACGATTACTATCAGCAGGTCGGCCAGGTTCATGCGTACGATTCCTAAATCGCGGGGCCAGTCAGCAAATGTAAAGCCTGCTCATATTTTTCCTGCGTCTGGCGGACCACATTGACTGGAAGCTCCGGAGCGGGCGGCTGCTTATTCCAACCCACGGCTTCCAGATAGTCGCGCACAAATTGTTTGTCAAATGATGGTTGCGGAGCTCCGGGGTGGTAGCCGGCGCTGGGCCAGAAGCGAGACGAGTCTGGCGTCAGTACTTCGTCGGCGAGCACGATGCCTTTTCCCGTCATTCCAAATTCAAATTTGGTGTCGGCAAGGATCAGACCCCGCTGGAGGGCATGATCCGCCGCCTTGGCGTAGATCGCGAGGCTCAGGCTGCGTAGTTCTTCTGCATGGCTGCCACCGAGGCGCGCCACCATCTGGTCGAAAGAAATATTTTCGTCGTGGTCGCCGCTCATGCTTTTTGTCGCAGGAGTAAAAATCGGTTCCGGCAGCCGCTCCGATTCGCGCAGACCCCGGGGAAGAGCGATGCCGCAAATTTCTCCGGTCCGCGTGTAGTCCTTCCAGCCAGAACCGGAAAGATATCCCCGCACCACACACTCGGCGGGGAACATGCGGGCGTGATTCACCAGCATGGACCGGCCGCGCAACTCATCTGCGTGAGCTCTTAACTGCGCGGGATATTTTTCAACCTCCGCGGTTACCAGGTGGTTGGGAACAATGTCGCTGAGGTAGTCGAACCAGAAAAGAGAAATTTGCGTCAGTACGCGGCCCTTACCAGGAATACCGGTCGCCAGTACATGATCGAAAGCCGAGATTCGATCGGTGGCGACCAGAAGCAGGAGATCGTCCACTGCATAGAGATCGCGCACCTTGCCCCGCAAATATAGTTGCAGGTCTTCGAACTCGGTTGCGATGAGCGTCGGCAAGGGCTCCGCCTCGGGAGAGAAATGACTTTCCGATTGTCCGAGGTGGCGACCGCTTTGTCAACGCAGGAAAACTACGAATTGTCTCCGAGGCCGGATGTGGTTTCTTATGTTGGGAATTCGAGTGTCAAGAGCGGATGCCGTCATGCCATCGCCAGCCGACGCTCCTGCACCCGCTCCCGAGTGCGATTATGGCTCGCATCCTCTCCACCCAGACGCACCGAGACCAGTTTGGATACGCCTGGCTCCTGCATTGTGACTCCATAGATCAGGTCGGCCGCGGTCATCATGCGTTTTGAGTGGGTTACCAGCAGGAACTGAGTTTCGCTGCTCATGGTCTTGATCATATCCGCCAGCCTGCCCACGTTGGTTTCGTCGAGCGGAGCATCCACTTCGTCCAGCACACAAAACGGGCTTGGAGTGTATTCGAAAATGCCCACCAGCAGAGCCAACGCCGTGAGCGCCTTTTCGCCGCCTGAAAGCAGCAGCACGTTTTGCAGCTTCTTGCCCGGGGGTGAGGCCACAATGTCGATGCCGCTTTCCGCGGTGTTCTCTTCGTCGGTCAAGCGCATGAAGCCCTGACCGCCTCCGAAGAGACTGGTGAAGGTCTTGGAGAAATTCTGGTTGATATGGGCGAAGGCCTCGTCAAACTTTTGGCGTGTGATTTGATCGATCTCGCGGATGGTTGATTGAGTATTTTCAATCGCATCGATCAGGTCTTTACGCTGGGTTTCCAGGAAGCCGTGGCGATCCGCCGTCTCCTGGTACTCTTCCAGAGCCATCATGTTGACCGGCCCCATAGCTTCCAGCTTCTGCTTCAACCCGCGACAAGCCTCGTCTTCTTCCGTTAGCGTTTCGCCTTCAAGGCGGGGCACATCCTGCTGCTGACGTAGTTCAGAGGCTTCGATTCCCAAGTCGCTTACGCAGGCCGCTTCCATGTACTCGAGTTCCACAGCCAGCTTGGCCGTCTGTGCGCTGCGGGTGCTGCGTGCCTCGCGGAAGGCATCCATCTCGGAGCGTAGAGCCTTGAGGTTCTGTTCCAGTTCCTTCAATTGCTCGCGCAGCAGCCTGGCCTCTTCGGTCGATTGCGCGGCTTCTTCCAGGGCGCTTCTGCGCACTTCGGCCAACTGCTCGCGCTCCACGGCCAGTTGTTCGTTTTCCCGGCTACGCTGTTGTTCTTCTGCGGTGGCGGAGGCCAGTTGCTGCTCCAGTTGATGGACCCTCCGTTCCAGGTCGCCGTACATGCGATCGATACGGGTGAAAGCCGCTTCCGCTCCACGGCTGCGTTCTTCCAATCCAGCCAGCTGGGCAGAGATGGCGGCTGCCTGCTGTTGCGCCTCCTCGCGCTGGCGGCGCAACTCCTCCATATTCTGCTGCAGTTCGTTGACCTTGATTTCCGCCGTCTCGTGGTCGGCTTCGAGGCGCGCGGTTTCTTCGCGCTTTTCTTCAATCAATGCCTCGCGCACGTTGCGCAGATCTTTGTTGCGCTCGCTCTGCACCATCCAGTCATCCAGGCGCCGCTCCAGCCTAGCCACTTCCGCATCCATCTGACGGAGGGCTGCACTCTGGTTGGCGCTTTCCCGTTCTGCATTGCGCCGCTCTTCGCTGATCCTTTCCGATTGAGCCGCCAGCTCGCCTAACAGCCGGGCCAGCGAAGCAGCGGTCATTTCCGCACGGGCCAGCTCGGCCTCGACCAGCTCAAACCTTTTCTGGGTTTCGCGCAATTCGCCCTTCAAGGCGAGCGGACCCTCTGCCCTGGGCTTACCCCCAGTAACCGTCACATTGTGAAAGCACTCACCGGATGGGGCAAGGAAGAAAGCGTTGGGATTTTCCAGGGCCAGCGATTTGGCTGAGTCTGCATCGGGAGTCACGAAACCATCGCGTAGCTTGGGCAGGATCACTTCCAGTGAACGGCCGAAGCCATCAAGCACCCGGATGCAATCCTTCAGTCGCTTTACGCCGACACTATTGTGCTCCGCGTCGTGGGTATCTCCGGCGAAAGAGAACTTGGCCTGGGAGTCGTCGGGATGAACCAAAAACGTCGCCCGCCCATCGACGTCGCTCTTCAGCAGGCGCATGCCTTCATGTGCGGCATCCCAGCTTTTGACCACGATGTAGTTGAGCTCATCGCGCAGAAAAGCATCCACTACAGTTTCGTATTCGCCGCTCACTTCGAGAAAGTCCGCGAGCGTGCCTACTGGAGCCAGACCCCCTCCCAGGGAATTCGACTTCAGTAGCTTGCGCACAGTATCGGTGGAATAGCTATGCTCGCGGATGAGCGCCTGCAGCGAGTTGCGCCGCCCGGTGAGCGTGGCCATTTCGGCGCGGAACTTGTCAACTTCGAGTTTGGTGGCGCTCTCTTCGCTACGCCGGGTCTCGGTCTCCGTGCGCAAGGTGGCAAGCTCGGATTCGAGACGCTGCAACTGCTCCGTGACTGACTCAAACTTGAGCGAAGCCTGGCCGCGTTCGGAACCCAGCGATGCGAGCTCGCCGCTGGCGGCGTTGATCTCCGCGGCCAGGCGCTCGGCATCCTGCTCCAGCGCTGACAAAGAGTCTTCCGCATGCATGGTCTGGTTCCGCGCATGCCCGGCCTGGGTGAGCAATTGCATGGCGTAGCGACGGGCCGCCTCCAGCTGCTGCTCCGCCCCGCCGACGGCTTCGACCGCGTCCCGCGCCTGCTCCTGGCGCAACCTTGATTCCTCACGAACGCCGGCAGCTTCGGCCGCAGCTGTCTCCAGAAAAGAACGGTGAGACTCGCGTTCGACGATCAATCCCTGCAGGTGAAGCCGTGCCTGCTCCAGTTCCGCTGAGCCGGCGGCGGCGCGCGACTTCAATTCTGCAATGCGTTCCTGGTTGGCTATCTCCCGCGTGGTGGCGCGCTCAAGGTCAACGGAGGCCTGGTTGGCTCGGGCATTGGCGTCTTTCGCACTCGAATCCAATTGATAGCCGCGCGACATGCCGGTCGAGTACTCACCCTCGAGCGCGCTCACATGCTCGGCGCCGTGCTCGATCTGCGTCCCCAGCTCGGCAATCTCTATCGTCAGTGCTGCCTGCTCGCTATCCATCTGAGTGATGCGGCTGGCCAGTACCACGCGCAGCCGGGCGCGCATTTCGTCGCGGAGTGCGGCATAGCGCTCTGCTTTTGCTGCCTGCCGCTTGAGCGAACCCATCTGCCGGGTAACTTCTTCGAAGATGTCGTCCACCCGCGCCAGATTCTGTTTGGCTTGTTCCAGGCGAAGTTCGGATAACCGCTTCCTGGTTTTAAAGCGAGTAATGCCCGCCGCTTCTTCGATAATCGCGCGCCGGTCATGAGGCTTGGAGCTAAGCAGCTGCCCGATGCGCTCCTGCTCGATGATGGCGTAGGATTCCGGACCGAGCCCGGTGCCCATGAAGATGTCTTGAATATCGCGCAAGCGGCAAAGTTTGCCATTGAGCAGATACTCGCTCTCGCCAGTCCGGAACAAGCGCCGGGTGACTACGATCTCGCCCTGCCGCGCCGCTGTCCGCTGGAAGCGTCTGCGGCGAATTTTCAGCACCACCGGATTCTCGGCCGGCGCCTCTACAACTACGGGGGGCGGTTGGCCGCCTGCTACGACCGAACCTTCCACCAGGGAACCCTCTACCAGCGGGCCTTCTACCAGGGGATCTTCTATCAAGAAACCGGGCTGGACCTCGGCGATGCTCTCTTCTGTCTCTGCGGCCCGCTCGGCTCGCATCTTCTCTTCATCCCAATCCGCCTTTTCCGGCTCGCCATTATCGGTCGCTTCGGCTGAATCGAGCAGCGGTCCCTCCGCATAGGCGTCAGGATCGATAAGAGAAAGGGAGACTTCCGCCATGCCCAGGGATTTGCGTTCCCGGGTTCCGGCGAAGATGACGTCCTCCATTTTGGCGCCACGCAGGCTCTTGGCGGATTGTTCGCCCAGGACCCAACTTACCGCGTCGAGAATGTTTGACTTGCCGCAGCCATTAGGGCCCACGACCACCGCGATCCCCTGACCCGGGAGAGTCACCTCCGTGCGATCACAGAACGACTTGAACCCCAGCATCTGGATCTTCTTAAGCTTCAGCATGGACGTGTTCCTTTGGCCTTAGAAAAGACTCTAGCGATCGCTTTCCCTGGAAGCAACATGGGGACCCCAACATGTTGTGGATAAACCGTACACAACCCTCTGAATAGGTTGTTGCCGGTGTTGGAATGTCTAATAGTCCCGTCGGCGGGGGCCGTCCGGTCCATCAGGGAGTGTAGATTGTTCCTAAAGTGACACACTTTAGAGGCTAGACCTACCCCCCAAACGTTACAAGTAACGTTCGGGGCACGTGTTTTAGCGGGCGTTGCCTCGCCTCCCGCTAAGTACTTGAAAACAAAACTACAATTCGGCCGTCCTCGGGGATTGAATGCGTGGCGGCCGAGCACCATCCCCAGGAAGAGTCATTACGGCTTCATGGTCGGCCGAAGCAGCACTTCGCTAACGAAAGAATTCGGAGCCTGGGTAACCAGCATTGTCACCACCCGGGCTACGTCGTCCGGCTGAATCATCCGGGAGCGGTCCTTGGTAGTTCCTGGAAATCCAAAATGGGTGTTGACCGACCCTGGGGCGATGACCGATACCCGCACATTATATTGCCGCAATTCTTCAGCGACCGAATAGGTCAAACCGTTCAGCCCCCATTTGGAAGCGGAATATGCGGCGCCTTCGGGCAGGATATTTTTCCCGGCGAGCGAAGAAATGTTGATGATGTGGCCAGATTTGGCTGCGATCATCATCGGGCCAAAGGATCGGATCATGAGGTACGGGGCGCGCAGATTGGTATGCATCATCTGGTCCCACTCTTCCACGGATAGATCGATGAGGGGTTTGCGCGGTACGCCTACGCCGGCATTGTTGACCAGAATGTCGCAGCGCCCGTGCTCTTCTTTCACCTGTTTCCCGAAAGCTGCAATGGCTTTCTCGTCGGTCAAGTCGCAGGGCAGCGCGAACGCTTTTCCGCCGTGCCGCTCGATCTCAGCTCCTACCTGAGCCAACCTGGCCTGGTCTCGGGCGGTGAGCACTATGGTGGCGCCCATGCGCCCGAGCCTAAGGGCAATGGCCTCGCCGATGCCGCGCGCGGCGCCTGTGACCACTGCTACCTGGTTGCTCAGTGGGGCTGCCGGATCAAGCTCACTTCGTTCTTCCATCATCGTCTGGTCCTTAGCGTAATTCGATGCTTTTTTACGTTCCCGTTCGTTTACTTGTCAGAAGCGGCAACGGTTTCTATAATCCTTCCACAGCTCATCGGAAAGACTCTGGTTTTTCTCAATGAGGTCCAAACCATGGGCAAAGGACCAAAGCGTTTAGCTCGGACAAGAGTTTCCGGCTTGCATCACATCGAGAATGATTGTTAATCCCTGCTTTTCCATGATTCCCGCATCTCCTAGGAGCGTTGCATGAAGAAGTCCGTCCTTGCTTCCTTGTTGGCCTTGGCCATCATCTCTCCGGGCAGCGTTTCTATGGTCTATGGCCAAGCCGCTCCGTCCGGTCAGATCACCATCAAAGATCCCCAGGAATACAACGACTACACCAACGCCGTGGGGCAATCCACGCCGGCTGCAAAGGCGGCGGCGATCGAAACATTTTTAACCAAGTACCCCAATTCGATCGTCAAGAACGACCTGCTTGAACAGCTTATGGCGACCTATCAAGCGGCAGGCGACATGGGCAAGACCCTCAGCACCGCGGATCGGTTGCTAGCGGTGGACCCGGGAAATATCCGCGCGTTATTCATTGAGGTTTACCTCGAAGAATCCCAGGCTGCTACCAAGAGCTCGCCGGCGGAGGCTCAGCCCATTTACGATAAGGCAGCCGCCCAGGCCCAGACCGCTCTCAGCGCTCCCAAGCCGGCTAGCATGTCCGATGCGGATTATCAGAAGCTGAAAGCGGCTACCACGCCCATCTTCGAGGGTGCGATCGCTAAAGATGATGCAAGTAAGAAGGATTTCGCGGGAGCCATCGCGGCCTTCACCAAAGAGCTGAAATCGTATACCAATCCTGCGCAAACGGAGTCCGGGCCGGGGCTGAATGACACCTATCTCCTGGGACAGGCCTATGCGCAGCAGACCCCACCAGACCTGAAGAATGCAGCCTGGTTTTTCACCCGGGCAGCGCAGTTCGCTCCCCCACAAGCCAAGCCGCAGATTGAAAAGGCCGCGGAGTATTTCTACAACAAGTACCACGGAAGCATGGATGGCTACCCGGCGGTTCAGGAACTTGCCAAGGCTAACCTCTTTCCGCCGGCGGCCTACAACCCCACTCCGGCTCCACCGCCCCCCTCACCGGCCGATCTTGCCGCGCAGACCGTTGCCTCTACTCCGGATCTCAAGACACTTAGCCTTTCCGACCAGGAATTTATCCTGTTCAACGGTAAGCCTGAGGACTCGCAGAAGATGTGGGATGTCATGAAGGGTCACCGGGTCGAAGTGCCGGGTATGGTGATTTCGGCAACGCCGGAATCTGTTCAGCTTGCGGTTACAGAAGACAACAAGCAGAGCAAGAAGGCCGACTTCACGGTTAACATGAAGACCCCGCTGAAGAGCGTTCCCCCCATCGGCGCGACCGTCACCTACGACGCGACGTTCGACTCCTACGTACCTAATCCGCCGATGATTACCCTCAGCGACGGCGAACCACCGGCTAAGGCGCCCGCAGCTCGTCGCCGCGCACGTTGAAGCAGGTCCAGGGGCAGCTCCGGATAACCGGGGCTGCCCTAGAGAAATAGCCGCACCGGATTCTCCACTCCGCTTTGCAAATCCTAAATCTCGATTCGTCCTGGACGACGAACGGTTAAGGTCTGTGGTATCCCATATCTCGCAAAAAACGAGCGAGATATGGGGCACCCAGGGTCATCTGGCAAGGGGAATTCCTGGTTTGGGTCTTTTACACCTTGTAGCTGATTGGAAAGATCTGCGTTTCTTTCTTCTCAACAATCGACGGTATCAACCTAAGCTCAGTAGCAGAGAAGGGTGAGGAAACCCCGCGGATCTACATGGTAGAGTGAGGAGTCGATGCCGCCCATCACCCCCATGCTTCGGCCGCTGCTGATCGTTGGTCTCGCTCTCCAGGGCCTCGCTTTCGCGCAAGCTCCGCAGGCACCCGCTCGGGATTTCTTTCCCGGGACCACGCCGCTTCCGATCACGAACACCCCACTCTCTTCTCCTCCCTCCGTGATTTCGCTTGAGCACCTCGACCAATCCCAGATGAGCAACGCGGATTATCAGGTTGTGTCCAACCTGAGCGCCGAACTATCCAAGCAAGCCGCCCTGGCGAATTTCGACATCAGCAGCCCTGCGTGGCATTTCCAGCAGATCGTGTGCCCGGCGTTCCCGGATTACGTCTTCCTATCTTTCATCCACGGCCCGGATGACAGTGGCTCATCCCACTTTGCGGCTCTGCTCCCCCGCAACGATGCCCAGGTGCGCATCGTTTCCACCTACGCGCACGGGCTCTTGCCGTTTGAGGCCTCCTGGAACAGACCAGGTACCTTCGAGGTCTTCAACGGCATGCTTCGCCAGGAGCGTGGCACCACTCCCATCAGCCAGGCGCCTAACTGGCTGCTCATTGCCGTTTGCTATGCCGAGCTCAGCGGATATCCGGTTCAGGTGCTCACGACCGTTCCACTCCCGGAGCCGACCCTGGACATGCTTCGCCTGGACGGGAACCGGCCGCAAATGGTGATCGCCAGCGATCAGAGCGCAGATGTGACCTTCAGTGACGTCTCCCGGCCCACCATCACGACCAACTGGACTCTGCATTTCGATCGGCATGGCCAAATCACCTCCGCCAGCCGGAGCCTGACGCGCCAGCCTGGCGCCATTGCATTGAAGCCCTAAAGGGAAAGGTCCATCACTACTCCCCCAACATCAGGCGTTGAATCGAAGACGCTCGCCCGGTGGCGCCGTCACACTCTATCAGTGCCGCGCACATCCGGGGATCGCCCTTCGCCGCTTCGAATTTTCCCGGCATCCCAGTCAGGAAGCGATTGATAATTTGCTCTTTTTCCACACCGATGACGCTGTCAAACGGCCCGCTCATTCCCACATCGGTCTGGTAAGCCGTGCCGCCGGGCAATACGCGCTCGTCGGCGGTGGGTACGTGCGTGTGCGTTCCGATTACCGCGGTAACCCTTCCGTCTAGGTACCAGCCGAACGCCACTTTCTCCGAGGTCGCTTCGGCGTGCAGGTCCACAAGGATCACTTTGGCTTTTATCTTTTGCAGCAGGGAGTCCGCCACCCGGAAGGGATCTTCCAGGCTGGCCATGAAGGTGCGGCCCTGCAAATCAATGACCGCGTAGGTCTGTCCCGAGGGCAGTTCACCTTCGTAAAACCCATGTCCCGGTGTGCCGGCAACGTAGTTAGCGGGCCGCAGCACCCGCCGTGCGCGACTGTGGCTGTCCGCAGGGACGGACTGCATATATTCAATAATCTCGCGTTTGTCCCAGACATGGTTGCCGGTGGTGAGCACGTGGGCCCCCTGGTCGAACAACTCTTCGGCAATACCCGGAGTGACCCCAAACCCCCCCGCCGCGTTCTCGACGTTGACCACGACCAGGTCGACGCCCCGCTGCTCGATTACCTGGCGGAGGTGCTCGCCGACAATACGTCGACCGGCCTGGCCAAATATGTCACCGACAAAGAGAATGCGCAAAAAACCTCCATTTAAGGGTTATCGGCAAATGATCCTGCGACGGGTACGAAATATTCCTCGAAATGATCATGGTTACCTGTTAGTGTTTCTGCAACCTTGGAAGTGACTAACGTGCAGTCACAGGGTCATGCCGTTTTTCGCTCGTCTATGTTAGCGTTCGTGCATGGCCGTTAACTGCAGATTTGCTACTGGGGTTCATGTGCTGGTTCTGCTTGCTTCAGAACCAGACACATTGCAAACATCAACCGATATCGCACTCAAGCTGGATACCAACCCGGTCGTGGTCCGCCGGGTACTTGCCTCTCTTCAGCAAGCCAGGCTAATCGAAAGTCAGAAGGGACCCACGGGTGGTTCAAGACTCTTGAAATCTCCCAAGGCTATCTCGCTGGCAGACGTTTACAAGGCGGTGGAGACTGGCTCGCTGTTCCATACTCCCAATGTCCGCGCTGCTGCGGCGTTGCGAGTAAACGCCGCGCTCGAAAAAATCTTCTCCGGCTCCATGATAGCGCTGCTGGATGAGTTTGAGAAAACGAGCCTGAGCCAGGTACTGAAGCGGGTCGGCAAACAGACAGCGAGAAAATAGAGCCGATCAGGTTCTGATCGGCTGGCTGCCAGGTTGCCCACTCTCCTCATCGTGCGGAGAGCCCGCTTTGGTTTCTCTAGCGCCCCCGTCGCCCGGCTGCGAACGCAAAAGAGGGAAGAAGATCACGTCGCGAATCGACTTAGCCCCGGTCAACACCATGGTTAGGCGGTCGATGCCGATGCCTTCGCCAGCCGTCGGTGGCAGTCCGTAGGCCAGGGCGCGTACATAATCTTCGTCCATCTCGTGGGCTTCCGCATCGCCCCGCTCCCGCTCCGTCAGCTGTTGCTCGAAGCGCTTGCGCTGCTCTTCCGGATCATTCAATTCACTAAAAGCATTCCCCAATTCAAAGCCACCGATATAGAACTCAAACCGCTCCACCCAGTCCGGCTCGTCCGGCTTGTTCTTGGAAAGCGGGGAGACCGCAACGGGAAAGTCGTAGATGATCGTTGGCTGAATCAGATGGTCCTCGGCGACTGCCTCGAAGATCCCGGCGATGGTCTTTCCCGCAGGTTCGCCAGGCTTGAAATCAAGAGGGATTCTGGCATCCCGCACTCTTTGCGCCATCTGTTCCACTGCGCGATCGTTTTGAAAATCTTCAAGCGCCGGCTTGGCGCCCGCGGCTTCTGGCCAAAACTCGAGAATGGCCTCGCGCATGGAGAAGCGCCGCCACTTGGACAGGTCGATTTCCTGACCGCCGACGTTGGTCACCGTGGAACCGTTCACCTCCAGTGCCACCTGCTCGATGAGCTCCTGGGTCAGCTGCATCAGGTCGTGATAATTGGCGTAGGCCTGGTAGAACTCGAGCATGGTGAATTCGGGATTGTGCTGGGTCGAAACACCTTCATTACGAAAATTGCGATTGATCTCGTAGACCCGGTCCAGACCGCCCACCACCAGCCGCTTGAGATAGAGCTCAGGCGCGATCCGGAGGTAGAGGGAAAGATCCAGCGCATTATGATGGGTACGAAAGGGCCTGGCAGCAGCTCCTCCGGCGATCGGCTGCATCATGGGGGTCTCTACCTCGATGTACCCGCGCTGATCGAAGAAAGATCGAATTGCCTTGAGCACCTTTGCCCGTTTGACGAACACCGCGCGCACATCGGTGTTCATGAAGAGATCGACGTAGCGCTGCCGGTAGCGAAGTTCTACGTCGGCCAGCCCGTGAAATTTCTCCGGCAATGCCAGCATGGCCTTGGCCAGGAAAGTGATTTTTTCGACATGCACGGTGAGTTCACCGGTGCGGGTGCGGAAGACGTAACCGGTAACGCCGATGTGGTCGCCCAGGTCGAGCAGCTTGTAGAGCTGAAAGCCCTGTTCTCCCACCGCATCCAGGCGAACGTAGATTTGTAACCGTTCACCGCCCTGCTGCAGCTGGGCAAAACCGGCCTTACCTTGAGCGCGAATGGCCATGATGCGCCCGGCGACCGTGACCATGGTCCGCTGTGCGTCCAACACTTCAGGCGGGATCTCTCCGAATTGTTGGCGCACATCAGACAGGGTGTGCGAAGCGACAAACTGGTTGGGGTATGTTTGCTGGCCAAGCGCGGCAATCTGGCGCAGCTTGTCCTGGCGGAGTGCAAAGAGATTGCTCTCGAATTCTGACTCGAACAATGGAACGCCTCGAAACGAAAGCTCAGTATAACGTTTGCAAAATTTAGTCCCGAAGAGCCTGCCCTGAGCTTGTCGAACGGGGACGGCTGAACTTAGCCCAGGACGCTAGTCCTGAGTTGGATTTGAAAGGACGACCCAGTCCCGCAGGGACGGCTGAAAATGACCGCGACGCAATCCTCCTTCAGCCGTCCCTGCGGGACTCAATCATGTTTCTTGGTGTACCCGGGACTAGCGTCCTGGGCCTGGAGTTTCTACATATTTCGGAGTTGCGAATTCGCCGGCGGAAGACATTTTTGCCGTATTTAGATCAACGAACCGCCTAAGCTGTGCCAGCCCTGGACGTCAGTCCATAAGCGCTAACTTGTTTGGAATGTTTTTTCTTCAAAACTCCCACAAAATCGTCATCCTGAGCGGAGCGCTTCACAGATTTTTCGCGTGACACCACGCTTGATGGCGCGGAGTCGAAGGACCTCGAGGATGCCTATCTTGCCTATGCCGTTGGGAGCTTTTCAACCACCGAAGCCCGCGTACAGGATCTTGTTGCGGTACCCACCTGATGGTCACGGGTACATCTTTTCATGCGCTGTAATCATCTTCCATCTCCAGGTCTGTGCAAGGTCTTTGAACTCGGGATTGATGATGCGAATGGGGTTGATTGGG
>DASRRN010000279.1:0-13227 GCA_035695685.1 Acidobacteriaceae bacterium
TTGGCCCTTCGGTGGCGGCGAGAAGCCGGGTAAAGTGGCCAGGTTGTGGTGGCATATGGGCGAAGCGTGGAATATTCGGGCGGCTGAACGCGTCGGACGGATTCTGGATCTGGAAAGGCCCGACGTCGTTCATAGCAATAACCTCTGTGGATTCTCGGTGGCTGTTTGGCGGGAAGTGAAGAAACGAAAAATCAGGCTCGTTCATACGCTTCGCGACTACTATTTGCTTTGCTCGCGCAGTGCGCTGTTCCGTGAAGGATCCGTCTGCATTCGGCGCTGTACGGATTGCAAGGCTTTGACGGCAAACCGCAGGCCCGCGTCGCAGCTTGTCGACGCCGTGGTGTCCATTAGCGAGTACGTCCTCAAGTGCCACACGCAGAGCAAATATTTCTCCGGAGCGCCTTCCGCGGTGATATACAACATCGGCGGCACGGATACTATCCCCAGTCCGAACAGCCACCGGGAAGATACGTTGGTCTTTGGTTGTATCGGCAGACTCGAAGACGAGAAGGGAATTCGCGTAGTCCTCGAGGCGACCGAACGGTTATCGATGTCCAACTGGCAGCTGAGAATCGCCGGTGTCGGACTCGATCACTATGTAGATGCCTTGAAGGAGAGATTCACTGATCCCAGAATTGAATGGCTCGGATTCACCAGTCCACAGCAGTTCTATGCATCGATCGACGTCACAATCGTCTCCTCGGTGTGGCCCGAACCGTTGTCGCGAACCGTCATCGAGACATTCGCCTCGGGTAAAAGCGCAATTTGTGCTCAATCTGGAGGCATTCCAGAAATAGCTAACATGGGCAGAGTTGTTGCGACCTATCCTGCAAAAGATAGTCAACTATTAGCCGAAATTATGGATCAAGCAATGCTGAACGTCGATTTGTGGCGGAGCGGTGGCTTTCGGAATGCAAGTGCGGGATCGCTTTTTGATGACAGATCGATATCATCCAGCTACCGAGCCGTGTATCAGGGGGATATGAGGAGCGCCGGTCTCATCGGAGATGACGGGCACGGCCTCGAGAGCCACAACGCAGGCCAGCGAGGCACGGGGCTTCGATAACTCAGCCAGCTAAGACTGCATGCTGATGCGAGATTTTGATTGGAGGACTTCCCCTTGCGAACGTTGGGCATCGAACGCTGGGTTCCCCAGGCTTTGGATGCCAGTCAGAGGGTTCCCAGTCCAGATCTGGTGATAGATACTACGAATCCTATCGAGCATCTTGTCCTGGGTAAACATCTTTAGGAAGTGCCGTCGCCCGTTGGAGCCCAGGGTCCCGCGAAGCGCGCTATGCTGGAGCAGAATATCGATATGCTGTTGGAGATCGTGCACATTTCCAGGGCGGGTGAGAAAGCCAGTGTGGCCATCGATTACCGCTTCCCGTACGCCACCGACATCGGACGCGACCACTGGGAGCCCCGCCCGCATCGCCTCCAGGATGGTGAGCGGAAATCCTTCCCAGCGGCTTGGAAGCACAAAGATATGAGACTTTGACAACATCTGCTCAACTTCCCGGCTGTTGCCCGCAAAGACTATTTGGCTCTGTAATCCGGCGCGAGCAACGTCCGCCGCCACAACTTTTCGTGTGGGACCTTCCCCTACGAATACCAGTTTATAGGGCCGGTTTATTCTCATCATTGCCTGGACGAGAAGCTGCTGGTCTTTTTGTTTGACGAAACGTCCTACCGTCACGATTTGGGGACAGGTTGTCGGTTCTTGCGCGTGCGCTTGGAAACTGGTATCGCGTATGCCATTGTGGATCGTAAGACTGAGCTTCGCCTTGTCAATTCCTGATCTGGCCGCTAGACGCCGGTTTGCGTCCGAAACGTTTATTATGCAAGCGGTAAATCGAGCCGCGAGACGCTCGGACGGCAGTCCAACCAGTTTCCACATCGTAGACGTGCCTTCAGCGAACGCCCAGGTGTGTGCGGTGAAGACAGCTGGTGTGTCCGTAACCGAGGCAGCGAGTCGGGTCAGGATTCCAGCTTTGGAGGTATGAGCGTGGACTAAGTCGGGCCGTCGTGTCCGAAGGTGCCCGATAAGGGTAGACGCCGCGCGGAGGTCGTTGAAAGGCGAGATGGGTTGTACCAACTCGGGCAGTACACGGACGGGTATTCTTAGGGAGCGCGCGCATTCAGTTAGTGGGCCCTCCTCGCCAGTTACCAAATCCAAATCAGCCTCAGAACGGAAGCCCTCCAGGAGATCGATAACGTGCATCTGCGATCCACCCGTCTCCGCACGGGTAATCACGTATGTAATTCTTATTCTGCGGTGTTGCTTAAGCATAGCGTTCCAATAACTTCATGGTCGTGTTTGAGCACTTGTCCCAGGAAAACTCCTGAGCTCTTACCTTCCCCGCCCTGCGCATTGCATCGCACAGGCTGGGAGACTCAACCAGCCTTTGGATAGCAGACCCTATCTCGGAAGGTGATCGGGGATCGATCAACAAAGCGGCGCCTGCGGTTACTTCCGGGATGGCGCTCGTAGCCGAAGTGATCACCGGCGTGCCCGCCGCCATCGCCTCCAGCGGTGGCAATCCGAATCCCTCCGATAGCGAGGGATAGACGAAGGCAGCCGCGCCGGCGTAAAGGGCAGGGAGTGCACCTTCAGACACGTACCCTAGGAAGTGCGCCTTAGCCGGAACTGGCCCTCTCCGCTCTTCAGCGAATACGCTCTTGCTGCCCGCGCCTCCGGCAATAACCAACTCGAAATCGGCGGGCAGATTTTCCCTGACCAGATCCCATGCCTGGAGCAACCGACTAAGGTTCTTGCGCGGCTCAAGGGATCCCACGCAAAGGACGTATCGACCGGCGGACAGGTTGAATTTGCTCAAGTGCGTTGCCGTATCCTGACTGGAGACAGCTGCAAATGCAGGATCCACACCATTCGGAACTACTGTAACTTTGTTTTCCGGAACACCGAGCAGTTCCAGGATTCTCGCCTTTGTGTGCTGGGAAATCGCAATGATGTGCCTGACCTTATGAGCAAGAAGCTTGATGAGTACCCTGTTCATCTTGACAAATTGAGGCGTAAACCACTCTGGGTGATCAAGCGGAATGAGATCATGAATGGTACAGACCTGATGTTCGATGGAGAGTGGCCCGGTGTTATTTGGGCTCCACAGCAGCCGACTGCCGGTCCGCAGCGGAAGAATGGTTTGTTCCCATAAGTGGCCCTGGATCCCCCTAAGCGGAGAGTGTGGCACGACAAGGGTCACAGAATCCCCGAAGCGCCTGACTAATTCAGCCGCATACCGCTGCATTCCAGCCTGGCGGTGGGAACGAAACCGAGCATTGACGGCAATCATGCTTCGGCCCAGGCCCTTTTGCAGGGTGGCTGCAGATGGGAGCTCACAAATGTGTGGAAAGTAGAAAAAACGCCTGCAAAGCAAGAGCACCTCGGCCAAGCATGGGCCAGTGCAACTTGATGGTTATCAGGTGTAGGGCTATCCCTCTTCATGATGGGCGCTCTTCTTGGGGTATCCTGCGGAAAACGCCCGAAGCTCGGGTTTGATGCTGTGGTGAACTGTCCTGGATCGCAACTGGCGAGCCCCAGCGTCATGGATAGGAAGACTGCTGTCGAAGCAGCCACGGTACGGCTATGACTAAAGAGTGACTCTAAGGGTAAGGTCGGTCAGGTCCTTCTTCAATAACACGAAAGTTTTACAAGAGAGAGTGGGTTTTGTGCACGTTTCCCCCTTCTCCGTGCACAGCAGCCAGCCGCTGTTACGCATGTTGAAGCGGCGGTAAGCAATCCTGCTTTCATGCGGAGTTTTTAAATTCCGAGTCGCGGAGCACTTCTCAACGCGTTCGCCTGTGTTGTGGCTTACCCCAATCCTCGAATCCAATGGACGGGTTCAAGGATGGCTAACTGTCCCGCAATCTGTTAGGGCGAACATTTGCCGCGGTCCGATGGGCACCACTGGGATGGGGTGTTCTACAGAATTGGAGGGATGCGACTGATCGGCAAGGATTGGTTCTGTAAACGTTGTGCAGTTAGGAGAGATAAACAATGCAGATTCATATTTAGTGTGCTGGAGTCATTGAGTAAGGAGCATCGAGTTGCTGCGTCGACCATGCTGCTGCAGCTTTGGTGCTCATCACGAAGCGCAACTCGCCCCCACGCATCAGCTCTTCGTGCCGCAGGAACATGCGCGCGAGCGGCTTGCCATTCAGTGTGACCGATTGGATGAACGCATTCGATGGGCTCAGATTTTCAGCGATTACCTTGAACGTGTTTCCATTCGGAAGGTGCAGAGTCGTTTCATCTACGAACGGCCGCCCGATTACATATTCATTTGAACCAGGTGCGACAGGATAGAATCCCAGCGATGTAAAAATCAGCCACGCAGACATCTGTCCGAGATCATCATTACCCACAAGACCGTCTGGTGCAGGCCGATACTGCGACTCCACAATCTGACGAAGCCTCTCCTGCGTACGCACGGGCTCGCCCGCGTAATCGTAGAGGTAGGCAAGATGATGGCTCGGCTCGTTGCCGTGGATGTATTGTCCGATCATGCCGCTGATATCCTCGACATCCGCATACTGATGCGGGTCGACCTTGGCATCGAACATCGCGTCAAGCTTGGCAACGAGTTGCTGTTTGCCGCCCAGCAGATCGATGAGCCCCTGCACATCTTGCGGCTGATACCATGAGTATTGCCAGGCGTTGCCCTCGGTGAAGCCGCTACCGGCTCCGGCCCGCGCAGGATCGAATGGAACGCGATACTCGCCATTGGCCAGACGTGGCTCCACGAAGCCATCTTTGGTGTTGAAGTTGTTGCGCCAGTTTGCCGCCCGTTTGGTGAATGTGCCGGCCGTCTCTGTGTGCTTCATTGCTCCAGCCATGCGAGCAATCGTCCAATCGTCGAAGGCATACTCTACCGTCTTCGAGGCGGCCTCATCATCGTGGTCTACCGGCACGTAGCCGAGCCGCATGTATTCGTCCAGGCTGCCATACGGACCATAGCTGGCGCTGGCGACGACGGCACGGAGAGCTTCCTCAGCGTCGAATCCACGGATGCCCTTCAGGTAAGCATCGGCAATCTCTGGTACGGCATGGTAGCCAATCATGCACCACGTCTCAAGCCCTTGCTCCTGCCAGATAGGCAGGATGCCGAACGGGCTCTCGCGCTGCGAGGCCAGCATCGAGTTCGCCAGATCACTGGTGCGCGCCTCCGGCTCAAGCACCGTCATCAGGGGCTGTTCCGCACGGTACGTGTCCCATAGGCTCAGGTTGGAAACGAAGTGGAAGCCTTCGGCATGGTGAACTTGATTGTCCGGGCCGCGATAACCGCCGTCGACATCCATGCTCAGGTTCGGCGACAACAGTGCATGGTACAAAGCCGTGTACAGGTTCTTCTGCACCGCAGGCGATGCCGTGACATCCATTCGCTCAAGTTCTTTCATCCATGCGGCCGTCGCCGCCGCGTGCACCGAATCAAAATCAAAGTTGGGTACCTCAGCATTCATATTTGCAATCGCGCCGTCTTCGCTCACTGAGGAGAGGGCGACTTTCACCACGAGAGGCTGCGCTTGCGGTTTGAAATCGAATACTGCGATAATGCCCCGGCCCTCAATCGCCTGCGTATTGTCTGGAGTCGTCCCGGGAGTCTTGAAGCCGTGATACTCAACCGGCAGAGGTTCACGGTCATACAAGCTATGCTGTTGCGTAGTTTGCGAGAAGCGCATTGCGAAGTAGAGTTGACGTCCCGGCGCCCAGCCACGTGTTTCTCGCATGCCCGTTACTGTGCCATCCTCGCGAATGCGCAGCCGCGACCAGAGCACCTTGCCGGGATAGTTATAGATTGAAGATCGAAGGTCGACAAGAACGTGCGCAGGCTTGCCCGCAGGATAGGTATACCGGTGAACACCGACACGAGCGCTCGCCGTCAACTCGGCGTGAATTCCGTAATCGAGCAGATCCACCGCGTAGTAACCGGGCTCGGCCCGTTCCTGCTTGTGGCTGAAGCGGGATCGATAGCCCGGCTTCTCGATGTCACCGGGCTCGAGTTGCACATCGCCGGCGATTGGCTGGAGCAGAACGTCGCCGAGATCGGAGTGTCCGCTTCCAGAAAAGTGAGTGTGGGAGAAGCCGAGGATTGTGGTGTCTTCGTAGCGATAACCGGAAGCCCACTTGTAGCTTTGTTTGAAGGGGCGAATCTGCGTGTCGGGAGACAGTTGCACCATGCCGAACGGCACCGTCGCGCCTGGAAAAGTATGGCCGTCCGGTCCGGTCCCGATGAACGGGTCGACCAATGCCAGCCTAGCCCGCGGCGACGGAGAGGTTTGCGCGGTCGCGACCTGCGGTAGACAGATAAGTGCACACAAAACTGTGGACGCGATCTTCGCTGAGCAGCAGGCGCGACGACAAATGCGAAGTGCTTTTAGTATCAGGATCATGGATGTTGCTTTCTTCGATTTCGCATTTCGGCGTGTTCAAGGGATGATTGGAGTCTCGAGCTCCATAGCCGGGGGGCCGGAGGGCTTTATAAACCCCGCCGAATCATAAGGAAGCGTCAAACGGGGGGGTAACCATCGAAGGCGAACTTTCGTCTGGTTACTAGTGCCAGGACCTTCGTGCGGTTGAATCTGTGACCAAAGATCTTTTAGAAAGGACGATTTTCTACTCCCGTTCGGAGGATCCGACATTACGATATTTCAGGTTTCCTGATTCCACAAGTGTTGCGGCTTCTGCTCAAGCAAGGGTTTCCCCCTCGCGCTCCAGCTTTGGGCACCAGTTCGTTGTTTTAAGTTAGATAACATTTCGGCCTGCTTGTAAGCTCAAAGATCTGGGAAGGTAAGGAAATGCATAGGCTTGTAGTTGCCCCCAAAACATCAAAAGAGGCAACCCTTGCAGCCACTCAAGTCATGATCGACCCAATGATCGACCCTGCCATCGTCCCAACCCCCAAGGCGAGGAAGTTGTCCAGCCGTCGCGTCGCATACCGTCGAAGCAGCGGCTTGTCCCTGGAGGCTCCATGCCCGTGTTAACACAAACCCACCGAAATCCTGCTAATACCCTCGCCGAGTACCCCGGATATTTCCCGGTTTCCGGCGCTCATTTGTACACAGTTTTGCATCAGGTTGAGAACCCGGTTGCACGCGTTCTTCTCGTCGGTCCTTTTGCCCCGGTCCGGCACACGTCTTACCGAACTTGGGTTCAGTGGGCACGCTATTTGGCGACGAACCGAATAGAAGTGCTGCGATTTGATTATCGCGGCGTGGGGGAGAGCACGGGATCCTTTGAGGAAATGACCCTTGAGTCCTGGACCGATGATGTTCGCTGTCTTGCTAAATGGCTTAGGAAGCAGGAAAGGAACGCACCCTTATTACTACACGGTCTTGAGTTGGGCGGCCTTCTCGCAGCCAGGGTATTTCACGAAGGAGAGGCAGACGCTTTGATGTTGTGGTCCACTCCTACCGATGCGAACCAAGTCTTGCGATCGGCGTTGAAGCATTGGATTGGGCCGCTACAACTGTCGAAGCGCGAAGGTGAACGCAGGCCTCCGTCGCATTATTTCCGTCTTCTTGATGAAGGGAAAAATGTGGAAGTGGAAGGCTATGAGTGGTCAGCAGAATTGTGGCGTCAATCCCTTACCTTTGCACTACCGGCTCCGATGGTGCCGCCCAACGATCCGGCTGCCTCTTACAAAAGGCCCGTGCGCATGGTCACGTTAGGGAAAAATGCTGCCCCCCTGGTTTACGGCGCCGTTCCAGGCTATGAGGAGAACAAGGATTTTAGCTGGCTATTCAATCCCAACTCCCATTGGATCGCCTCAAATCTGAGCGTACGGTTGGAGGCGGTTCATGATTAGCAGCACCCTGGAAACACGAGAGCTGATTACATTAGGTGGCGGCGGTGTGCTGCTGCACGGAACGTATCACAAGGCCACGGGCAAAACGGCAAATGGGGCAGCTGGATCGACGAAGAATATCGGAGTGTTGTTCCTGAATGCTTTGTCTACCCCCCGTTCGTTGATCGGGGAATCAGGTGTTTATTGGGCAACGTCGTTTGCAGCCCGTGGGTATCCATCCTTCCGCTTCGATCTGCCTGGATTGGGGGATAGCTACGGAGAGATACCAAACGACCTCGTCAAATTCGCCGATGGAGGAGGTTGGGCCACCATCGCTTCGTCCAAGGTAAAGGAACTGGTACATAGCCGCGGGTTACCGGGAGTGGTGATGTTCGGCCATTGCTCGGGGGCCACAACCGCAATCTATGCGGCTTCCCGGTCCAGAGAGTGTAAGGGCCTGATCCTCATGGATCCATATTTCAATTTGCCCAGAAGCTTAACCCCTTCGCTACGGCCGGGGCTGGTGCTTTGGGTCAGGAGCAGCAAAACGGGGGCACTGATGCGCGCTGGCTACGACCGCATCCGAGAGTTTCGGGAAGCGCTGCGCAAAGAGAAACTGCCGGCGAATGCTAATCTCAACTTGCTCGCTCGCGTGAAGCAGGTCGTCGCGAATGGAGTGCCCATCCTGATTTTCAAAGCCCCTAAGCCGCCGGCTGTGGGTGGTAGCGTGCTCCACGCAGGTGACTTCGATTATTTCGACTACATTCTCTCGCTGGCAGAGCGTAGCGATCAATTCACAATCAAAGAGATAGACGACACGGATCACTCTTTTTCGAATCGCGCTGGGCGGCTGGCTGTTCGGCAGCACAGCGAGGCTTGGCTGAGCGAATATTTCCCGGAAACAAATTCCGGCGACGTAATCCAATGACGTGCAGCTGTGGGTAGCAGGATTAGGAGATCGTTTGAGTGCGGAGAACATCGTGATCTGATCGGGCTCGTCTTCATAACGGTTTCCGGGCCCTCTACTCCGCTCTCAGCGCGAGTATTGGATCGGTCGAAGCAGCTCTGAGAGCCGGTACTAGACTTGCAACCAATGCGAAGACGAGCAACAGGGCTGAAACGGACGCGATTGTCACGGGATCGTAGGGCTCCACGCCGTACAACAGTCTTGACATGAGACGGATCACGGCCCAATCCATAGCTAAGCCTGCGCCCAGCCCCAGCAAAGCCAGCACAAGTCCCTGACGGAGGACCATCGCCAGGACGTTGCCGCGTGCCGCACCAAAGGCCATGCGAATTCCAATCTCCCGCGTACGACAGGCGACCGAATAATGAATCACTCCAAAGATACCGACAAATGCGAGCAGGAGAGCAAGCAGGGAGAACAAACCTAACACTGATGTTTGAAAGCGGCGCGGGGCGAGTTGCCTGGACAGTTCCTGATCCACGGTCGTTATGTTGGAAACAATCGCAGTAGGGGCCACGCTGCGGACAGCGCGGCGAATTGTCGCTGCAGTTTCCGCTTGGTCGCCTGTAAATCGAACTACAAAATCAGGAGTAGCATTTCCACTCTGCCGGTACCATTCATAAATATGAGGTGTTGGCTGTCGTTCAAGGCCATGTGTGCGTATGTCTCGTACCACACCGATGACGGTGAGCCAGTCGTCATTCCGGCCGCGACGGTCCTGGCCTTTGAATCGTTTGCCGATGACGTTCTCACCAGGCCAATAGCGGTGAGCCGCGCTCTCATCCACCACTGCGACCAGCGGCGCGTAAGGACCGTCCTGGTCAGAGAAATAACGCCCTCGCACGAGCTGAGCTCCGATTGCCTGAAAATAATCTCCTCGAACAGTGTCCCAGGTGAGGGCAGTCCATTGTCTGCGTGGCTCCGGAACATGACCTTCCACACTGCGTAGTCCCAGATTGTCTGTGGGTCCGAGATCAAAAAGACCATCGATCGCTCCGGTGTCCGTTACTCCTGGCACTACTTGTAGCCGGGCAAGAATGGAATCAAACAAAGAGGAAGGCGAACCAGAACTGCCGCCTGGAAGGGAGACATTCACTGTCATGGCGTGCTCGGGATCAAATCCAGGATCTACTGCTTTCACTTTAACGAAGCTATGAATCAGGAGTCCGGCTGCTGTAAGCAAAACAACTGAAAAGGCCATCTCAGCCACTATCAGGACGCTGCGCAAACTCATCAGCTCGGCAGAGTCGGTGATCGCTGTGCTCTTGGATTTCATCTCCTGCGCTGGGTCGGTGCGGCAATTTCTTGCAGCATGAGCCAATCCCACAATTGACGCGCAAAGCAATACAACCGCAAGACCGAATCCAAAAATACCCAGATTGAGGCCTGTTTCCTGAAGTCGCGGAATATCGGGCGGCCCCAGCGCGATGAAAGCACGTGTTCCGAGATATGCAACGGGCAAACTAAGGATTCCAGCGAGAGCGGCAAGCAGAGCGGCTTCCGTCAACGATTGCCGAAGGATACGGCCACGGGTGGCCCCCAGTGCGGTTCGTATAGCCATTTCTTGGGCGCGGGAAACTCCTCGGACCCAAAGAAGAGTCGCTACATTGATACACGCAATGAACAACAAAAGAGACACAGCCGCGAAGAGAACATAGAGTGCCAGACGGGTATTGCCGTTGACCTCAACTCGAAGCGGCAACCCAGCGATCCCACTCCCCCGGTTGGAGTCGGGATCAGCCCTTTCCAAGCGGTGGAAGATTGTATTGAGTTCAGCCTGCGCTTCCTGCTGGTTTACGTGTTGCTTCAATCGTCCAATTGCCTGCCATCGCGCATAGAACCCTCGCGCATGGGAACCGTCGTTGCTGTTAAGGGAAGGGTCTCCCCAATAGCGATTGGTCGAAATTGGAGCCCAGAACTGTGAATCTCTGGCTGGAAACTGAAAGGTCTCCGGCATGACGCCGATCACCTCCGAGGTGTCTCCATCCAGCCGTATCTTCTGGCCGACAATGTCGGGGATCGCACCAAAGCGTCGCTGCCACAGACCGTAGCTCAACACGACGACTCGCTCATGCCTCGACTCTTCTTTGGGAGTAAAGACTCGCCCAAGTGCCGGCGCCATGCCAAGCAGAGGAAACAAATCGGCAGAAACAAACGCACCCTGAACGGATGCCGGGTCCTGTGCACCCGTGAGCGTCACCCGCGACCAACCACTATCACGATAGTAGACGGCCATGCCGGCGAAGGATTGGCTCTGCTCCCTCAACGATACAAAATCCTTGTAGAGAATGCCGCCGTCCTGCGGGTCCTCCGAATCGGTCAGATGTACCAAGCGATCTGGATTGTTATACGGGAGTGGGCGCAGAATTACCGCCTGGATGACGCTGAAAACCGCTGCGTTGACACCGATGCCCAGGCACAGCGTAAGCAGACAAACAGCAGTGTAGCCAGGAGACCTCCGCAGTTGGCGAAAACCAAAGCTGACGTCTTGCCCCAATACCTCAAGAATCGGCAAGCTACGTTGAACGCGGTACCGCTCCTTCGCCTGGATGACTCCACCGAACTCACGCAGTGCCGTCGTCCGTGCTTCCTCTTCCGGCATGCCGCGCGTCCTGTTCTCCGCGGTGGCGAGGTCGATATGCGCCAGCATCTCTTCGTCAAGCTCCCCGTCCAACTGCCTCCGGTGGATCAGCGCTTCGCAGCGGCTCAGCAGAATCCGTATCCAGTCCATCGTGACTCCTCAACTGGATGGGCCAGAAAGCGTGACATGGCCGTGGCAACCCGCTCCCAGTTCTCAGTTTCTGTTTCGAATTTTCTGCCGCCCAATTTGCTCAGCGAGTAGAACTTGGCGCGACGGCCCGTCTCCAAGACGCCCCACTCGGCTTTGATCCACTTGCCCTGCTGGAGGCGCAGCAGCGCCGGGTAGATAGTCCCCTGATTCATGATCACTGTGTGATTGCTGACCTGCTCAATCGGCCGGGCGATCGTATATCCATGCAGCGACCCCAATTGACTCCAAAGTCTTGAGCACCATCAGATCCAACGTGCCCTGCAGAACATCCGACTCCCGTCATTCATCGTCCACCTGTAGACTTTCAACATATACACTAGCGTCGAATAGATGGAATGTCAACATATAGGGATTTATCTCTGCGATAAGCCCGTCTTTACACGTACCCGATTTCCAGACCCTTCAGAACTGCGCGAACCCGGTCCCTCACTCCCAGCTTCGCGAAAATCGTGGATGCGTGGGTCTTGATCGTCGCTTCAGTGACTCCCATGCTTTGGGCAATCTCTTTATTTGCTCAACCCTGCAGTCATCAGCGCGAGTACCTCTGACTCCTTCTTTGTCAGCCGAACATACCGTAGAGTTTCTGCGCGAGCAACAAAGCGTAACTCGCTTAAAGCTCCAGCACCAGATCACGGAGCTCGCCACCAACGCAGAACTGGCTGAACTCAATCCAGGCATTGCACAGGAACAGGTCAATGCCATGCTGGTGCAGCTCACGTCGGGACGCGGGAGGGAGTCTGCCCCACCCATGACCCCCAAAGATGAGATGAACGCTCGTATCCAGGAGCGACAACGCTATCTTGAGATGCTGGATGCGGCTATGCAATTGAGCTGCTAATCCCCAAAGGGATCAAAAAATATCAAATAACTGAAACAGGCTGCGCAAAAGCTCGTTTTTCTGAAGGGTACGGCTTGGCGTCTGCGTGAGAACCCGGCCTAGGAACTCAGTCCGGGCCTGAGATAGGGGGGGACAGCATACCTATCCCCAGAGAAAAATCGATGAAAAAACTCCGAAGTGGAAGTCGGATTGACTCATCCCTATGAGTCAACTACACTCACCACATGGCTAAACGGCTGCAAGTTATCCTCCAGGATCCCGAATACAGGGAAATACAGCGGGTTGCGCGATCTCGGCACATGTCCCTTGCGGAGTGGGTTCGCCAAGCGCTGGAGTCCGCTCGCAGGCAGGAGCCGCTGGGCAGTGTAGGCAAGAAGCTTGACTCAATTCGGATCGCGGTGCAGCACGAATATCCTGCCGGAGACGTTGAAGACATGGTTGCTGAAATCGAAGCAGGCTATGGAGCGGGCACGCGCTCGTGATTTTCGTTGACTCTAACATCCCAATGTACCTTGTCGGCGCATCGCATCCGCATAAAATCGAGGCCCAGCGAAAGCTGGAAAAACTTATCAGAGATCGCGAAAGATTGACGACGGATGCGGAAGTTCTGCAGGAAATACTTCACCGCTACGTCGCGATCGATCGCCGGGATGCAATCCAACCAGCCTTCGATGCGCTGCTGGGTGTTGTCGATGAGGTTCTGGCAGTAGATAACAAAACGGTCGAGCGTGCAAAACAGATTGTTCTGGAGTATCGACGCCTGTCTGCTCGTGATGCAATCCATCTTTCGATCATGGAAAGGCACGGCATCGAACGAATTCTAAGCTTT
>DASRRN010000280.1:0-15386 GCA_035695685.1 Acidobacteriaceae bacterium
GCCGTCGACTCGGTGACGGCCGTCGTATTCGTGAACCAGGGTGAACGTGGGGCTCGTAACTTCGTCAGGATCGGCAGCGTCGAGAGCCTGGGCGATTCCCTTCACCAGCGTGGTTTTGCCGGCGCCCAAATCTCCTCGCAGAAAAAGCAGCGTGGGCGATTGCAGCAGCTGGGCAATTTCTCCGCCGATGGCGATGGTCTCCCTGCTGCTGTTGCTGACGAATCGGCGAACGGTCATTCCTGCTCCTTCAACTTGCCTGCGATTCCCTGCAACCAAACATAACCTCCCGGGTCCTCCTGCCGGAAGCGGAATGCTTCATAGAGATGCGAGACCGTGTCCATGGCGAGCAGGGTATGTTGATCTTGCCGACGTACAGCAAAATCGCCGGCCAGCCCGTGAAGATATACCGCTGCCTCCACCGCCTCGGCGGGCTGGTCAGGATACTGGGCGATCATCGCGGCTACGATCCCGGTCAGGATATCCCCGCTTCCCCCCTTGGCCATGCCGGGATTGCCGGTAGTGCTGAGAGCCATACGTCCGTCCGGATGGGCTATGATCGTGCGCCACCCTTTCAGCACCAGAGTCACCGCATGTGTGGTCGCGAACTGCCGGGCTACGCCTTCTCTGTCCGCTTCGACCTCCGGGATGCTCATCCCGGCCAGCCGGGCCATCTCGCCTGGGTGGGGAGTCAATACCAGCAGACGCCCGCGACCATTCAATTTACCGGGGTTCGCGGCCAACACATTCAGTGCGTCGGCATCGATGACCATAGGGATCTTTGTGCGTTCCAGGAGGCCGAGGAAGAAGTTGACCGCTTCCTCCTCCTGCCCCATGCCCGGGCCGACGGCGATGACCGACTTCTTTTCGAGAAGGGAGTTGAGCAAGCCGGGTTCGAGGTTCCGGCTCGAAATTTCTCCCTTGTCTCCCTCCAGAAGGGCGATAGTCATCAGTTCCGGAGTCACAGCAGCAACGGTGGGCAAAATCGACTGTGCGATCGCGGCAGTGACCAGCCCTGCACCGGCGCGCAAAGCGGCGACCGAGCTCATGGAAGGCGCGCCTGATTTGCCCCTGGCGCCGCCGATGACGAGAACGTGGCCGAAGCGGCCTTTGTTGGAATCGGCGGGGCGAGGACGGTCGGCTATCACTTTGGAGCTTCCCGCCCAGGTCAGGCCAGTGGCGGACTCGACTGCCTCGGGCGGCGATCCGATCGGGGCCACCACGATCGGTCCCCGGGTAAGCATTCCGGAAACATGAGCCAGCTTGGGCGCGGTAAATGTGACCACCGCGTCAGCGCGATACGCTTCGGGGGAGAAGAACTTTCGCGAGTCCGCCTCCCATCCCGATGGCAGATCCACAGCGACCACCGGGGTTCGAGGATAGAGTTCCAGCGCCTTTCGACCAAGGATGGCCAGATCGCGCATCGGGGGACGAAAGCCGGTGCCCAGGACCGCGTCGACAATGAGCTGTGCGCCCTCCAGAATGGCCTTACAGCTGCCGGACAAATCGGCTTCCTGCTTGATGGCGATCGACGCTATGGGAAGCCGGGCCAACATGGTCTTTGGGTCTCCCTGCAGCTCCGCGGGGTCTCCGAGCATGAGCACCGAAACGGTACAGCCGGCTTCGGCCAGATGCCGTGCGGCGACCAGGCCATCCCCGCCGTTGTTGCCCTTGCCGCACAACACCACGATGTGCCGGCACTGGGGTAGTTCACGCAGAACGAAACCGGCAACGGCGCGCCCGGCGTGCTCCATCAGTTCGAGCGAAGATATGCCAAAGCGGTCAGATGTGACCCGATCGGCGATTCCCATCTCTTTAGCGGTCAGTATCTTCATTCCTAGCATCGTAGAGCATTGCGGTTGCGGTCACACCCTGATAGCACAGTGTTATCGAGACGAAACAAATGCTGGCGGCGTAGAAAGCTTTTCACGCGGCAACCATTGGTGGCGTTCATGCTCTGAGGTTGGACCACGGAGACAAAGTCCTACAACACGAGTGGTCCCAACGTGCAGGCTGGTTTCGCCGCGCAACTTAAGCAGCAATGGCCCGACCCCGAACGCCTTCGTGTGCTCGTTCCCCGGAAACAAAAAGAGCCCTTCATCAAAATCAATGAAGGGCAAGATCGCTAAGTCACTGTTGGTCAGAGTGTATGCCGACTCGTTTTGATGGGTGTCCGCCATATGACGCCTAAAATTCAGTTTTTCCATGCTCATCCGATACGGGATAGGATTCAATCGCGCTTGACGGCCCAAGGCGACTCAGCAATATGTCTCAGGGAGTCCTGGACGGAGTGGGCGACGCTTCTCCCGGAAGCCCAGCGGTCCCGCCAATGCTACGATTGGCCCGTGTTCAATTTCGGAAGGCCGAAAACCGCAGCCCAGTGGATGGCACACGTTGTGCTCGCTTTGGTCGCCTTGTTTCTCGTCTGGTGGGTGTTGCGGCTATAAGTTTTGTGAGCGTCGCCTTGGGCCAGCCAAGCGAAGCATTTTGATGACAACCTCAATCGTTTGAAGCGAGAGCGCATAGACGTGGCCTAATCGCCGATAACGTAACCGGTGCAGTGACATGCCTCCCCCTGCACATGCTTCACAAACATTGATCCAATGAAGCAGGGCTGTATGCGCATTGGCATACGGACGAAGGGCGCGCTAGGATGTTGCGAAGTTCACAACGCGGAGGAGCACGCGATGGAAACCGAAATTGAGACCCTAACCCTGGCCGCGGATCTGGCGCGCAACAACCCTGTCAGGATGCCCAACGAAAGTCCCGAATACCGCGCCGCTCGCACAGCACTGCTAGCCCAGGAGATTGAGCTCAGGCGTCACATCGAGCGCGTGGCCGCGCAGCGCCGCGCGCTTCCGCCCGGTGGCGTGGTGAGCGGGGATTATCGCTTTCAAGGTGAGGCCGGCCCCACGGATTTCGCCGGATTGTTCGGCGACAAGCAAACCCTCGCCGTATACAACTATATGTTCGGAGCACAGCGTGAGCGCCCGTGCCCGATGTGCACTAATTTGCTGGGAGCCTGGGAAGGCAACGCTGCGGATGCCGCTCAGCGCATCTCCCTGGTGGTAGTCGCCCGGTCTCCGATCGAGCGTCTCGTAGCCTGGAAGCGCGAACGCGGCTGGAAAAACCTTCGTCTGTACACCGACCTCAACGGTGCTTACTCGCGTGATTATTTCGGTCTGCTGCCTGATGGCTCAGAGGTCCCGGCCTTCAATGTATTTACCCGGCGCGATGTGAAGATAAGACACTTTTGGGGCGGTGAGATGACCGGATCCACCGCAGACCCGGGACAGGATCCCCGGGGCGCCCCAGATCCAGCGCCGCTGTGGATGATTCTGGACTCTACACCGGAAGGGCGGGGATCCAACTGGTACCCGAAGCTGGAGTATGGGGCCTGAATCTCAAGTGCGCACGTGGTGAAGAGCGCGCCCGAGACAAGGGCAGATGATTATTTTTACGGGATGAACAGACTGCGGACGAAGGGACGGTACCTCAGGGGCCTTAAGAGTCTGCGTGAGAACCGCGTCCACACTCAGAGGTCACTCCGGACTGCGTCCTCCCGTATTTCAGCCGTCCCTACGGGACTGAATCATGCTCTAAACGGAACCCAGGACTAGTGGCCTGGGCTAAGTTCAACCGTCCCTACGGGACTTGGTTTTGGAAATTGAGTACTCACACACGTTCTTAAAGCCCCGCGTGAGAACCTGCGAAAAAGTCTCTGGACGAAGGGCACGGCTGCTTCAGCCGTGCCTTAAACGCCGGGGGTGCTGAGGGCTTTATAGCCCCTGGGGTACGTTCTTCCTTCATAAAGCGACTGGCTTAAGAGTCCGGGTGGGGACCGCAATTCCAAACTCAGTCCCGCAGGGACGCCTGAAAATAGCCCAGGACGCAAGTCCTGGGTAGGATTTTGATAGAAAGGATCAGTCCCGTAGGGACGACTGAAAGCTACCCAAGGACTCGTTGCCGGGCCACCCTCAACCGACTGATTCGGAAAACCCAGTCCTCACGCAGGTTCTAAACCCCCTCATTCGCCCCAATGACAGCGGCGCGGCTGAACAGGCTGCGGAAAAACTCAATGCTGAAGGTACGGGAGGGTAGGTACGGGCCTCAGCCCGTACCTAAACGCAGCAAAATCATCTGGCCTTTAGGCCCTGGGGCACGTTCGGGGGACCGTGTAGGGAATGGGTAAAGAACTCAGGAACGCTCCGGGAGCATTGACGTGGCTGTCACTCGCTGCGATGAGTGGGTTTTCGAGGACCCGGCGCAGGCCCAGTAGGCAGCTAGAGAAAGTGCCAGGAGGATGCCAAAAATTATGACCGCGCGCAGCGAAGGTAGCCAGTTCATAGCCCTACAGCATACCCTGCCCCGAAAGCAATTTGGGAAGACACAGGACGATTGTTAGCCGGACACAAATGAGGTCCACCTGCCAGATAAGGCACCAAACATCCCCAAATAACTAGCTTGCGTTTGGGTTTTGTCTATAGTTCTATGGCTTCAGATCTTCGATTGGAGCTGATTTTGCAGGCTACCTCTCCGCTGGACCCCGTGACTGCAGGCATGATCGCCGCGCGGCTCGACCGGCTTCCAGCCACGCGCACGATTTGGAAGTTCGTCGTCTTGCTTAGCCTCGGATATTTCTTCGAACTCTACGACCTGCTGTATTCCGGGTACGTCGCGCCAGGCATCGTCAAGAGCGGCATCCTGACTTCGACGACGGTTGGCCTGTTCGGCATGACGGGCGTGGCGAGCTTCCTTGCGTCTTTGTTCCTGGGACTTTTTATCGGCACGATCAGCTGCGGGTATCTCGCCGACCGTTTCGGACGTCGCACGATCTTTACCTACTCCCTGCTTTTCTACTCGGCGGCAAATGTGATCATGGCTTTTCAGAACACGGCCGCCGGGTTGAATTTCTGGCGCTTCATGGCGGGCCTTGGCATCGGCGTGGAACTGGTCACCATCGACACATACATCGCCGAACTGGTGCCGAAGCAGATTCGGGGACGTGCTTTTGCGTGTGAGCAGACAGTGGGTTTCCTGGCTGTGCCGGTAGCGGCGTTCCTGTCGTACCTGCTGGTGCCGCACAAGCCGTTTGGCCTGGATGGCTGGCGCTGGGTGGTGTTGATCGGTGCACACGGCGCGGTGTTCGTGTGGTTCATTCGCCGGGCTTTGCCCGAAAGCCCGCGATGGCTCGCCGAAAACGGGCGGCTCGCGGAGGCCGACCGGGTTCTCTCGAAGCTGGAGGCGATGGTCGCAAAAGAGTATGGAGGGCCGCTTTCCGCTCCGGCGGCGCCTGAAGCTGCGACCACTGGCGGCAGGTTTCGCGACATGTGGGCGGCACCCTACGGCAAGCGCGCCACGATGATGATCATCTTCAATATTTTCCAGACGGTTGGTTTCTACGGGTTTGCCAATTGGGTGCCGACGTTGCTCATCCAGCAGCACATCACAGTCACGACCAGCTTGCTCTACTCTTCGATCATCGCCATCGCCGCGCCTATCGGGCCGATGATCGGCCTATTTATTGGGGACACCTTCGAGCGGCGGACCGCAATCGTGGAGGCTGCGGCCGCAATCACGGTGTGCGGACTGATCTTTAGTCAAGTGTCCGGCGGGGTGCTTCTGATCACCATGGGCGTCGGCCTGACGCTCGCGAACAATATTATGTCTTATAGCTTTCACACCTACCAGACGGAGCTCTTCCCTACCGCCATCCGGGCGAGAGCGGTTGGGTTCGTGTACTCGTGGAGCCGTTTTTCGGCAATTTTCACGTCGTTTGTCATCGCTGCTTTGCTAAGGCAGTTTGGTACGACGGGGGTATTCGTATTTATCGCGGTTGCGATGCTCATCGTGATGATGGCGATCGGATTTATAGGGCCGCGCACACGCGACCTGTCGCTGGAACAGATATCTCATTGAGGTTGACGGCGCGGTAGGGTTTGATAGAGGGGCGCCCTTCCATGTCACCTCTTCGATAGCTGCCCAGGAGGGCGAGCTCTGTCACTCTTCTCCTCACACGGAGCCCAAGAAGAAGGGCCTCCCCGAAGGGAGGCCCTTTTGATCACCGCGAAAATGGCTACTGGCTGACCGTGCTGGCCGCGGGCGTGCTCGAGGCTGTGTCAGCTGTGAGCTTTTCTGCAAAGTAGCTGTGGTCCCAGAGATTGTGGTAGAAAACGCCAGTCAGTTCCGCAGCCTTGGGGCCAAAGGTCGGACGGCCACCCTCGAGGAAGAAGACGGTAACGATTCGACCGTGGGAGGTGTTGGCAAAAGAGGCGAACCAGCCGTAACGGGTGCCGTTATTGGAGCAGGTACCGGTCTTACCAAGAATGGGAAGCTGGTTGAAATTGGTATGCAGTGATCTGGCCGTGCCGTAATCGACCGCGCCTTCCATGCCGACCGTGACTTCCGGGATCAGTTTGCCGATATCGAGCGTCCGCTTAACGCGCGGCTGGAAGTCTGCTGCGTCCGCGGCCGTTGTGGGGTGCTGCAGGTAGTAGAGGGTTCCGCCATTGGCGATCGACGCCACCAAGGCTCCCAGCTGCAACGGGGTCATCGAAATACCCTGACCGAAGGAGCACATGCGACCGACTCCACCCTCGCTCTCAGGCAATACCTGCTCGGGGTAGATACCAAGCTGCTCACCGGGGATGTTCCAACCGGCCAGTTCGCCCAAGCCGAAGGAATTGGCATAGTGGCGCACACGCTCGAAGCCGAGACGACGCCCAAGGGTCTCAAAATAAAGATTGTTGGATTTAGCCAAAGCCTCGGTCATATTCACGCGATAGCCGCCACCCAGGCTTACCGGGGTATCCTTGGTGACTATCCCCTCCTCCAGGGCAGCCAGGGCGACCGAAACCTTAATCGTGGAGCAGGGCTCGGCGCCGCTGGAAAGGGCCAGCTTCTGATTGACCATGGCCAGAATGCGACCGTTGCCAGGATCGATGGCCACGACCGTGCCGTACATATTACCGAGGGCGTCGATCGCCGCCTGGCGCACGACTGGATCTTCTCCCGCAGTCACATCCCCCTGGGTGATGTCAGAGTCAGTAAACGAGCTGGCTGAGAAATGCTCGTAATAACGGTGGTGGACGAGCACCGTCCGACGGACCATTCCAGATCGGGTGCGAACCATGACTACCCTGCGCTCAGCAGCAACCGGGCGGGCGTGCCGCAGACCCGCCATATGCCGGCGAGCATGAGCACTCTCCTGAACGCGGGCAACGTGGTGATGGGTTGGCCGCGTGGGGCCTGCATGGGCGGGTTTCGCAAAAGCAGCGGAGGCCAGACCAATCAGCGTGAGGAAGAAAAAGGTGCGTTTCAGAAGTTGTCTGTTCACCGCGCGTTGTCCCCTTGAACCATGGCTATAAAGATGTTACTTGCCCGGAAGACCCGGATATTTCAGTATTACCATGACACCGAGTCACGTTCCCTAAACCGCACCCGCGACCCATTCCTGCTGCCCTAACTTGCTTAACACTCATTTGACACGAATTCTTTCCGCTTTTCCATATTCCGACGAAGTCTTCGCGATGTCCGTACCACAATTGGGTACGCAAACGTAACGCTAGAGCGAGAACCCAACCGGAATGGTTACGACGGCCCTAATTCATCGGCCGGCGTAGAAAGGCTGGGATATCAAGGTTTTCCAGGTTCGATTCACCCTCGTTACGATGGGCACTCTCCTGGCCGGTCCCACGCGCGGAAGACATCCCTTCGCGTTCCGGCGTGGGCTTGCTGGGAATGAGCCGGGCATACTCCTCCTCAAACGGCTCGTCGAAATTGACGTGGCTAACGGGCGCTGGCGCGGCGGGAGCAGGCCGCGGGAGCTCGGGAACGGCTTCGATCATTACCGGCTGCGGATGCAACGTGAATGGCGCCGGTTCAGGCGACGCTTCCTTTATCACTGGCCGCTCACTAGGCGGGGGGGTGTGGGTTTTCTTCGACTCGAAGAGCGGGGAAAGCTCCTCTTCGGCAAGCTCTTCGCTGGCAAAACGGGGGATGGAGGCTTGACCCTGAACCGAGACCCGGGGCATCAGAGCATCGCTGGCCGAGCGTTTGTGGCGGCCGATCTGATCGTGCCGAAAACCAGTGGCAATGACCGTGATCTTGACCTCGTCGCCCATACTTTCGTCAAGAACTGCGCCGAAGATGATGTTGGCGTCTTCGTGAGCCGCGTTCTGGATCAGCGTCGAGGCCACGTTCACTTCACTCAGCCGGAGCGAGCTGGAACCACTGATGTTGATGAGAATGCCGCGAGCGCCGTCGATCGCGCCCGCTTCAAGCAGAGGAGAGGCCATGGCCGCCTGGGCGGCGGCAATGGCGCGGTTGTCGCCGCTGCGGACGGCGGTTCCCATGACTGCGTACCCCATGCCGGCCATGGTGGTCTTTACGTCGGCGAAGTCACGGTTAATGATGCCCGGAATGGTGATGATATCGGAGATGCCCTGCACGCCCTGGAGCAGAACGTCATCGGCCACGCGGAAAGACTCGAAGAAGCCGGCATCCTTGGCCACGGCGAGCAACTTCTCGTTAGGGATAACAATCATGGTATCCACGCCTTCGAGCAGCTCTTCCATACCGCGCTCAGCCTGCTGCATACGGCGCTTGCCCTCGAAGCTGAAGGGGCGGGTGACCACTGCGACGGTGAGCGCGCCCATTTCGCTGGCCAGGGACGCGATGACCGGAGCGGCGCCAGTGCCGGTGCCGCCGCCGAGTCCGGCGGTCACAAAGACCATGTCCGCGCCTTCCAGGGCTTCAATGATTTTTTCCGAGTCTTCCAGGGCCGCGCGCCGGCCCACATCTGGATTGGCCCCAGCGCCCAGTCCGCTGGTCAGTTTGACGCCCAACTGTAGTTTGACCGGGGCCTGGGAGAGCTGAAGGGCCTGCACATCGGTATTGGCGACGATGAACTCCACACCCTCCAGCCTGGCGGCGATCATGCGGTTTACGGCGTTACCGCCGCCGCCGCCTATGCCTATGACCTTGATTTTGGCTCCGCGAGCGACGTCGTCGTTATATTGAATGCGGATTTCATCGGAAAGACTCATCGGATTGTGCTCCATTCTGGTTGCGTACTTAGATCTTGTCGTGCGCCGTTCTGGTGACTATAAACTCCCTGCAAATATGGCGCGCAGCTTAGCGCGTAGTCCCTGATCTTCGGCCGCCCGCAGCACGCTGGTGCGATGGCTGTAGAGCAGCATGCCGATCGCCGTGGAAAACTCCGGCTGGATCAGCTCGTCAGGCATTCTGGAAAGTGGCACAGGATAGCCCAGACGCGCCGGAACGCGCAACAGGCTTTCGGCCACGTCGAGCAGCCCGGGCAAACGAGCCCCGCCGCCGGTGAGCACACAACCCGCGCCGAGGGCACCGAGAACGCCGCCCTGACGCAAATTCTCGCGCAGCAGGTGGAAGAGTTCGCGGGCGCGCGGTTCAAGAATCTCGCTCAACGAACGCTGCTTAATGGTACGGATAACATGGCTTTCCCCCCCGATCAACTCCAGTTCGCTGCAGGAGGGCACCGAGGTTACCACGCAGTGGCCATATTCCAACTTGAGTGCTTCTGCTTCCTGAACCGGCATATGAAGGCCAACAGCGAGGTCGTTGGTAAAGTGGTCGCCGCCAATGGGCACCACCGCGGTGTGGGCCACCGCACCCTCAAAGAAGACCACCAACTCGGTGGAACCGGCGCCAATGTCGATGAGGCAGGCGCCCAGTTCGCGCTCATCCGCCGAGACAGTAGCTTCCGCGGCGGCGATACCCTCGAAGACGGTATCGGTTACTTCCAGACCGGCCTTGTTGGCACAGGTAACGACGCTTTGCGCCGCACTGGCGGAACAGGTTGCAATGTGCAGATTCACCTCCAGCCGATTGCCGATCATGCCCACGGGGTCATGAATGCCTGGCTGCTCATCAAGGATAAATTGTTGAGGTAAAAGGTGAAGGATTTCCCGATCGGCGGGCAGGGAGACGGAGCGGGCACGGTCAACGGCGGCGCGCACATCCTCGCGGGTAATCTCCCGCAGACGGCTGCCCAGGCTTATGCCGCCCTGGCTGTTCACGCCACGCACGTGGGCTCCGCCAAGCCCAACTACACAGTTTGCGATGATTGCATTGGCCATCTGCTCGGCTTCGGTCGCCGCCTGGTTGAATGCTCGACTGGCGGCCTGGAGATCGCTGATGAGGCCCTTGCGCATGCCCTCCGCATCGACCACGCTATGACCCCGGTAGCGCAGCGCACCTTCATGCAGTTCTGCGATCAGCACGCGAATCTTGGAGCTGCCGGCATCCAGTACCGTAAGTAGGTCTTCGCTTTTCTGACTCATCCCTGGTTTCGGCCCTTTGTTGATCAGCCCTTTGCTTTTCCCGCTTTGGTTGATTTTGCGGCTGGCTTCCCCGCCGAATGTTTGGCTGCGGCCGGATGGCGTTGGCCCTGGCTCGCGGCCACCCCATCCTGCCGTGGTTCGGCACTCGCTTGTTGCGTCATATCGAGCACTACCTGGTTCTCATAGCGCATGTCCACCGAAGCCAGATGAGGATACTGTTGCCGCCACTCGGCCAAGTGCTGCTGGTAACTGCGATAGCGTGCCAGAAAGTCGGAATCGCCAAAGTGCACCTGGATATCTGAACCCTGGGCAGGCAAAAGTGCCCAAACGTCTTCCGGGTCGGAGATATCGACTTCACTGAGTTGCGAAGAGACTTTTGTTCCCCCGGAATCGAGATCGGTGATGAATTGTTGGTACAAGTGCATGCGGGCGGCGCGAACCGGCAGTGGATCCCGGGCGGAAATTCCCGTAACTACGGGAAAGGAGTAGTGTTTTGCGACCATCGCTGACGGCGGCAGGTGCAGCAGAACGCCGTGGGCGTCCACCAGGCCTATGGTGTTGCCGTGGCGTACGAAGGCGACCGGGGTGCGTTCGACGATGGCGACGCGCAACTGGTCGGGCAGCAGCCGCATTACGGTCGCGTGTTCGACCCAGGGCAGCTCTTCCAACGCTACGCGGCGCTGACGCAGGGGGATGTAAAAAATATTGCGGCCCAGGTCGGATCCGAAGACGGAGAGGAGCTCGGATCGCGTCACCTGGCTGTTGCCCATGATCTGGATGGAGGAAGAGGTGGCAATACGGAAGCGGGGATCGTCACGGAAAAAGTTACGTATGAAAATCCCCAGCAAAACCAGCGCACCGACCGCGCAGGCCACGGTCGCGGCCGCGACGATGCGGCCCGTCCTGGTGGTTGGGATGAGACCGCGACGGACTGGGATGCGACGCCGGGCGCGCAGGAATCCATCTTCCGCGGTATCCAGATCGTCATCGAGGGCCTGATTGGCCGATCGACGGCTTCCGCTCCGCTCAGAAGGGGTATCCTGCTGCGTTTTAGATCGCGGCGTCGACGAAACCGCGGGGCGAAAAAACTGCTCCGCCGGTTCGTCGTCCGCGAACACCGTTGCACGGCTTGTTTGTGAGTCGATTTTTGCCACGCCCGAGTCAGGTCGTGAGATTTGCCATCCAAACTATAACTCTGTTTTGTAGGGATTGCCCGCTGCAATTTCAGGGAATCTTAGGGGTATCTCTGTTGGAAATGGGGCCGGAAGCTGTGTAGACCTTGATCCAATGGTTCGTCATCTTGGGCCTCACATGCTTGCCTTCAAAATCGAACACGATCAAGTTGGTCTCCTGCCTGGGCATGTGGCAGTCAATGCAGTTGTTGGTAAGCGGGTGGCCTGATTTTGCAAAGGTTGCAGAGTCGGGTTTGTGGCAGGTGATGCAGCGCTGCGAGAACTCCGCCAAGTTGTGTTGCGTGACGTGAACATTGTGGCAGGTAAGGCAGGTCATGGATGACTCGAGGAAGCAACGGCTCTGCTTCAGCAACTCCACCTGGTTGCCGTGAACATCCAACGCCGCCCCTGGATCAGGCTTGGGAAGATTGAGGTATTTATCCAGCGCGCTGCCTGGCGGGTAAGAGAACGCCGGGAGGAGAGACTGGCCGTGTCCGCCGTGACACCAGGCGCATAGATCCATTTGGCGATCGCGCGAGAAGTGGGCCGGGTTGAGGATGGCGCTATCGGGCGCCGGCTTCGCTTGTTCTCGTTGCACGTGTTCCCTTCCCGGACCGTGACACTTTTCGCACTGGATGCCGAGGGAAAATCCGGCGTTGCTGTAACGATTAGCGGGTGGCGGAAGAGCCTCGAAATAGGTCGCATGACACTCAAGGCAGCGCGGAATGATGGACCGTTCGAAATCGGCGAAGCCATCGCGATAGCCTGGACTGTTCACCCACCCCAGATCGGTCCAATACGAGATGGGCAGCTCGAAGAGTTGATCTTCGTCCCAGAACAGATACGTTTGGCCTTTGTCGCCGGAGCCAACCACGATGGCAAAGCGTTCGGTGCGAGAGCTCGCAGGGGTCACTGCGGTTTGAAAGAAGCCGCCATCCTTGGCGTCCATGCGGAAGAACAGATTCGGATTGGCCGTTTTCAGAATGTTTTCACCCGGCGTGAAGTTGCCCAGGATGGAGTGTTGGCTCGGCAAACTGGAGGTGAGGTAATGCGCGGTCTGGTGAAAGGAATCGACCTGGGATGCATGACAGGATCGGCAGGCGTCGTCACCGAGGTAGCCGTCCCGTGGGTTTGGCTTCGCGGCTGCTCCCAGCGGCAAATGCAGTACCAGAAAAACGATGATTGGGAGGGTTCGCTTCATGCCGTTGAGTGGGCCCGTCCTTCCGCTGGAGTATTCAGTAAAGCAGGTAGGGTTTTCGCCGGGTTTCAAAATCACGCAGTTGCTGTTGCCAATCCTCAAAGATGCGTTGCGGATCGCGCCCGGCTTGCAGGGCTTCGAGTACGCTTCGGTTGGCAAGCAAGGTTTGGATTTTGCTCAACGCATACTTGTCTCCGTAGAGCTTGTGGAGCGCTGAGGCGATTTCCAGGCCAAGTTCCGGCGAGTCGACTACGTTGCGGTCGGTTACGATCAATTCAATTCCATGACAGAGTTGATCCGCATACGGATACGGAGATTTGGGCGTGAAGTCCACTGGCACGAATCGCACTCCGGGTAGGAATCTGGCGTTCAACGCGTGCGCAAGTGTAGAAGCTTCGATCCAGGGCGCGCCTACATATGCAAAAGGAGTGTCGGTTCCGCGGCCGACAGAAATGTTTGTCGTCTCGATGAGACCCAAAGCCGGGTAAAGGATCGCCTCCCGTAAACTGCGGAGATTGGGAGATGGATTGGTCCAGGTGAGGCCGGTGGCATCGAACCAATCCCCCCGCTGCCAACCTTTCATTTCGACCACGGTCAGCGGTGCGCCAAGTTTGTACTCTCCGTTGAGATAGCGTGCAAGCTCACCCAGCGTCATGCCGTGGCGTACGGGTATCGGCGCTACGTCGACGTAGCTTTCGCTCCCCTGGTCCGAGAGTGGACCCTGCACGAACGCACCTGTGAGCGGGTCAGGACGGTCCAGGACCACGATATCTGTGCCCGTGTGGCCGGCGGCCTCGAGAAAGTAGCGGACCACCGTTTCGTAGGTATAGAAGCGCACACCAGCATCCTGCAGATCGATGAGCACGGCATCGAGGGATCGAAGAGTTTCGAGTGCCGGACGACGATCGGATGCGGAGGCGCCATAAAGGCTGACCACGGGCAGGCCGGTGGAGGTGTCTTTCGAATTCTGAATACCCTCCCTATCAAGCACTCCATTGATCCCGTGTTCCGGGCTGAAGAGGAGCTTGAGCTTGAGACCGGGCACGGCCGCTTCTGCATCGTGGGCCAGAACGTCGATGGTTCTGCGGCCATGCGCATCGAGTCCGGTCTGGTTGGTGAGCAGGCCCAGACGCAACGTTCCCCCGTGTTTGGCGGCAAGGGCAGCTAGTTGGGCGAAGTGGTCTTCTTCCAGCCCATCGATTCCGGTGATGACCTTTGCATTGCGGTCCTGCCAACGGCGCTCCCCGGCAATGGATTCGTTGTAGCCTGTTAGGGTGGCAGCGAGTGCTCCGCCATCGGGTTGCAGTTTCACCCACCTGGCAATGGCGTTCGCAACTGCTCCACGGATAGCGTTGATACCGGTGGGCCCGTTGGGATAAACGGCGTTGGACATGAACACGACATAGGTATCGCTGGTTGGATCCATCCAGATGGAGGTTCCGGTGAATCCTGTATGTCCGAAGGAACCCACCGGGAACAACTCACCCCGATTGCTGGAGAAAGGTGATTCGATGTCCCAGCCTAATCCACGCAGCGCAGTGCCTGTCGCGGGCTGGCCAGGCGTGGTCATTTTTTCCAGGGTGAGTTGCTGCAAGGGGAATTGGCTGGGCCTGCCGGCGAGCCGGTCGAGCAGGTTCTGTGCGTAGATGGCCACGTCACCCGCGGTACTGAAAAGTCCGGCATGCCCGGCGACACCGCCCATGCGGCGCGAGGTTGGATCATGCACCAATCCGCGCAGCATGACGCCATGTTCGTACTGGGTGGGTGCGATTTGGCCGCGCCAGCTTTTGGGAGGAAGAAAGCGCATGTGCTCGACACCCAGCGGTTGCGCGATGTATTGCTGCTGGTATTGATCGAGGGTGAGGCCTGAGAGCTTCTCAACCAACGCGCCCAGGACAATGAAGTTGATGTCGCTGTAGCGGAATTGCACTCCCGGAGCAGTGACCGGGGTGGCAGCGAATGCGCGGCGCAATCCCTCCTCTTTGCCTTCCCACGGGTCCTCGAGCGAGACATCAGGAGGCAGGCCGGAGTAGTGGGTGAGCAACTGGCGAATGGTGATGTCCTGCTTCCCATTCGCGGCGAACTCGGGTAGGTATTCTGCCACCGGATCGTTCAAACGAAACCGGCCCTGCTCGTAAAGCTGCATGACCGCAGGCGCGGTAGCCAGCACTTTAGTCAAGGAGGCGAGGTCGAAGATGGTCTCTTCGGTCATGGGTTCGGGTGCCGGGATAAGCGACCTGTTTCCGTACGCCTTGTGAAAGATAACGTGGCCGTTGTGACCGGCAATGATGACCGCCCCGGGAAATTTATTCGCAGCTATTCCGGCTTCGACAATGCGATCGATTTGGCGGAACTCCGCGTCCTGCGCTTTCAATTGCGGAGCCAGCAGAACAATGAACAGAATCGCTATCTTCGCAGCTGGTTTCCTGGGTAAGAGTTTGCTCGTCATCCATCCCAAGATAAATGTAAGCATCGATCCGATGAGCACAAACCATGTCCATGCTATTTTTGGAACCGGAAACCAGTGCGGCTGTTTCCAGAGCAGGAGGTTGGCCACCAGGCCGCCGACCATGCCGATCATCGCGCCGGTTTCCGTTGCACTTTTGGTAAGGGTACCGAGGAGGAAAACTCCTAACAGCGCTCCGTAGGCCACGGAGGCGATCGACAGGCCGACTTCTACCACGTGGCCGCCGCCTC
>DASRRN010000281.1:0-4737 GCA_035695685.1 Acidobacteriaceae bacterium
TTTTGCCTTGCCCATCGACAGAGTAGTTGCTGTCTTGCAGGCTTGCGTTCTTCGTCCTCAAAGGTCCTCGCGCTCAAATCTCGTGTGGCGGCTCTCGACCACTTGGTTCCATTTGTCGATTGCGGCCCCTTGTGCTCCACCTACGTCGCAGCATGGCACGCAAGCCTCAATTGCAACTGAATTCCGGCCGACAATCAAGGATAACCCAGGGGGGTCCGAGACAAGTTGTGCGGTGAGGGCTGCCCGCACACATGTATGGGTTTGTTAACCTCTATTTCCCCTCCCTTTCGCTCCCGAACTGTGTCCATTGGCAACCTCAGAGCCGGCGCCAAACCATTTCGCCACCGATTTCTGTCAAACAGCACGTGTAGAGAGGGTCTTGGCCGCCGAGGAGCGGCGGGAAACCAAGAGCATTTTTATCCGGCTGGTATACTGAAGCAAAGCTAGTTCACTCCATTCTTCTGCCGACCGCGTTGAAATGCCAGCGACTCAAACTTCTCATCCACTCTCATCGATACTGGCCGTCGCGGTTGTGTACAAATGCGAGCTTTCCCAAAGTCAATCGGTTTCCTTCCTGTTCCAGATCCTGAATGAAAATCCTGAATTGGCCAAGTACTTCTCGGTGGTGCTCTATGACAATTCGCCTCAGCCGCAGACACTTGCACTACCGGCGATTTTCCCCACCCATTATGTCCACGATCCCTCCAATGGAGGGTTAGCGTCTGCGTATAACTTCGCTTTGGCACGCGCCGAGTCAGAGAAGCGTGAGTGGCTACTGCTGCTTGACCAGGATACTTCACCGACGCGTGAATTTCTGTTCGAATTGCTGGATACCGCTACCGCCTTGCATGCCACGCCCGAGGTGGCCGCGATCGTTCCTAAACTGATGGTGAATGGCGTCATTCACTCTCCGGCCACACAGTTCATTGATCAGATGCGCCATCAATTCCAGGCGGCCAAAGAACCCATAAGGCAGGAGGTTGTCGGCATTCAGCAACAATCCCTGAGCGCTTATAACTCAGGATCCACTCTCAGAGTGTCGGCGCTGCGATCGATCGGCGGCTTCCCTCCTGAGTTCTGGCTGGATTTCCTCGATCACGCTGTCTTTCACGCGCTCCATGTGAAGGGTTATCGACTGTACGTGATGCTTGCTGTACTGGTGCATGATGCATCCCACTCCGACATCGGCAGCGTGCCGGTTTGGCGCCTGCACAATGTCCTGATGGCGCAGACGCTCCATGTCAAACGCAGTGGAAACTTTATAGACCGGCTGCTCTACCGGATCTGGCTTTTGCGAAACAGCAGGAATCTTCGACAGGGATGCAAAGATCCCAGAATGTGGAAAGAGACGGTACTACAAGCCTTTTTATTGCGGGTTCCCAAAGAGCCAAGGCCCAGCCTTCCGTCTCCGCTGGCCCCTCCGTAGCCCATCGGAGGCGAAATATAAGCGTTTGTTAACTTGAATTTCCTGGTCTGCGCTCCTAAGCTGTGGCCCATGCGCATAGGGGCTCGATCGAAGAACTTGCTATCCGGCGCGTGCCGCATCCCTGCCTTGCTCAGATCGGCATCGGGGGTCGCACCTATCTTGCTGCTTTGGCTGCTTGTGGGAGCTTCTCCGCTTGCCGCGGTACCCAAACCGCATACCGTGTTTGTAGGATCGGGAAAGGTTGTTCCCTACTCCATTGTTGGCGACCCGGCAGGTGCACTGCCAGATGAAAAGCAACTTCGTGTTCGCCCACTTCTGGTTGACGGCAAGGTGAAGGAATGGACAAACGGCGAAGCGCACGCTATCACGGATCGCACCTTCGTTATTCGTCGCGCCCTACGCCTCAATGACTCGCTTCCGGGCGACAAGGCTGAACACTGGATCTGGCAACGTGGACCCTGGATCATGATTGATCGCGTCAAAGGCAGTGTTACCGCCCTGCACTTACCGGATTATGACCCTGCTATCTCGAGTCTCGTCTGGTTCCGCGATTATGCTGCCTACTGCGGCCTGACTGCCAGCGGTAAGCAACTGTATGCTGTAGTCGCGCAAATCGCCGCACGCAAGCCAGTGATGGCGAAGAAGCTTTCAACCTGGTCGCCGGGAGAAAGCCATCCCCCGGCTTGTGCCGCTGCGGTGTGGCAGCGGGATCCGCTCCGCGTCACCTTCCAGCCGACGGAAGCGGCTGCAGTCAGCTACAGCCTGGTCGGCCTCTCCGCTGTCCTGGTGGAAGACGGCGATGGGAACGATGAACCTTCTGCGGGACCAGCCAATTAAAGCATTTTTCCTAATACCGTGGTCTGGTGAGGTCGGTTATGTGCGGCCATTCTTCCCACCCCAGGCCTTCGACGGAACGGCCGCGTCAGGTGCAGTTACCCGGTCTACACCATTAGGAAAAATGCTGTAGCCTGCGAGCAAACGACACTCCGGAAGGCAGCATTTGGTAACGCTATAATTCTGCAATGCAAACAACGCTGAAGCGCCTGGTGCCGCCACCGGTACGCAGGGTCCTGAGAAACTCACAAGGGGCAATTCTGGACCTCATCGATTCAGCCCGCGGTCTCGATCTTCCACCGCATCGAATCCGGGGCTCTGCAGGTGACGGGGATTTTACCGCCATCGGAGAACAGCATCTCCGCTATTTCATCGAATACGGAAAGCTGCGTCCCGACCAAAAGGTGCTTGATGTTGGGTGTGGTGTAGGAAGAATGGCGTTGCCGCTTACCCGCTTTTTGTCATCCCAGGGTGAATACTACGGCTTTGACCCTACCGCTAAAGGCGTTGAGTGGTGTACCGAACACATTACCAGCCGTTATCCCAACTTTCACTTTGAAGTCGCTGACCTGCACAATGAGTTTTACAACCCGAAGGGCAAATATAATCCAGAAAACTTTCGCTTTCCTTATCAGGACGATTCTTTCGATTTCATATTTCTCACCTCTGTTTTTACTCATCTCTTCCCCGATGCCTTAAGTAATTATTTTTCCGAAATCACCCGGGTTCTGCGCAAGGGCGGCCGAAGCTTCATCACCTACCTTCTCATGAACGCAGACTCCATTGCGCTGATCAAGGACGGCCGCAGCAACCTGAACTTCACCCATGCATTAAAGGGTTGCTGGACCGCCTATCCGGATAATCCGGAGGCTGCACTCGCGTTTGACGAAACCGCAATTCGCAGCCTTTACCAAGCAGGACCGATGAAGATTGAAGATATAAACTACGGCGGATGGTGCGGCCGGGAAAGCTCATACGGGGGTTACCAGGATTTAATCGTCGGGCTCAAACAATAGCTGCTCTTCGGGAACTCCCGAGCCTGTGGCCGCACACAAAGCGGTAGAGTAGGAGAAGATTATGCACGAAACCATGCCAAGTCTCGAAGACCTTCTCGAAGAAGCCAAAGTCGCTCATGGGCATCTCTGCGCGGGTCAAATCCTGGGAGTTCGCTTAGCAATGCTGGGGTGTGCCCGCCTGGGCATCGAGGACCCGCGCGGGCGAGACCGCAAGCGACTGGTTACTTTCGTCGAAATCGACCGCTGCGCCACCGATGCCATCGGCGTTGTCACTGGTTGTCGGCTAGGCAAACGCGCACTGAAATTTCGCGACTGGGGCAAGATGGCAGCAACCTTTGTCGATCTCGAAACCCAGCGCGCGATTCGCATAGCCGCCAAAGAATCGTCCAAGACTCTGGCTCGGGAGTTGCACCCGGAAATAGAGAACAAGAACCTGCAGCAAATGGCCGCGTACCGCGAGATGAGCGACCACGACCTTTTCGACGAGCAGTGGGTACGAGTAACCCTCGACGCCAGGGAATTTCCCGGATACAAGGGAGAGCGCGTAGCTTGTGCTCAATGTGGAGAAGGCATCAACTACGACCGCTTCCTGGTGCGGGATGGACAAACCCTCTGCCTCTCCTGCGCCGCGCCGGAGGAGCGATACTACCAGCCCCTCTGACCGTGGCTTGTGGCTTGCTCGACCGCAAGCGCGGCGCGCAGGACCGTCGCTTCATCGAAGTGCTTTCCCAAAATCTGGGCGCCAATGGGCAAGCCCTGCGACGACTTCCCGCAAGGCACAGAGATCCCGCAAATTCCCGCAAGACTCGCCGTTACGGTGTAGATGTCGGCAAGGTACATGGAGAGCGGGTCGTCTGTCTTCTCGCCCAGCTTGAATGCCGGGGTGGGCGCAGTCGGTGTCACCAACACGTCCACCTGCTGAAATATGTCAAGAAAATCCCGCGTGAGGAGCGTGCGCACCTGCTGCGCTTTCTTGTAGTACGCGTCATAATAGCCTGCGCTGAGGGCGTAGGTTCCCAGCAGGATGCGTCGCTTGACTTCGGCTCCAAAGCCAATGTCCCGCGACCGGCGATACATCGCGGTCAGTGTATTCGCATCTTTGGCTCGGAAGCCGTAGCGCACTCCGTCAAACCTGGCCAGGTTTGCGCTGGCCTCGGCGGTTGCCAAAAGGTAATAGGTCGGGACCGCATACCTGGTGTGCGGCAGCGACACGGGATGAATCGAACACCCGGCTTCACGCAAACGTTCGATCGTGGAATCCACTGCGGTACGCACTTCGACATCCAGGCCATCGCCAAAATACTCGACCGGAACACCCACGCGCAAACCCTTTACCGGCCGTTCAAGAGCCTCTACGTAATCCGGCACCGGCACCTCCGCGGAAGTGGCGTCCAGCGGATCATATCCCGCGATCACACCGAGCAGAATGGCGGCATCCTGCACGGTGCGGGTAAGCGGACC
>DASRRN010000282.1:0-4052 GCA_035695685.1 Acidobacteriaceae bacterium
AAACGAGCTCATCTGCCGCTCTAATTCTTAAGGTTTGTTAAAGGGAGACGAATGGAAGCGTTACCCAAATTTGATTTGCAAGGCAAGGTGGCCCTGGTGACAGCATCGGCACGAGGCCTGGGCCGGGCGATTGCGCTCGCATTAGCCGAGGCCGGTGCGGACGTCGCGCTTGGACTGCGGGACGCCATCAGCGATAGCGGTATCACGGAGGAGATCGCTTCTCGAGGGCGGCGGCCTTTGGCGCTGCAAATGGACATGGCAGATCTCCGCCAGATCCGCCAGGCGATCAATCAGACAGTGCAGAGCTTCGGCCGATTGGACATTCTGATCAACAACGCCGGAATTGCACCCGATAACCTGGCCGAAAACGTCAGCGAAGAAGACTTTGACCACACCCTCGCCATTAATTTGAAAGGCACGTTTTTTGCCTGCCAGGCTGCTGGGAGGATCATGATCGAGCAAAAGAGCGGATGCATCATTAACATGAGCTCGCAGGCAGCGTTTGCGGCGTTGCCGACTGAGTCTGTCTATTGCATGACCAAGGCGGCCATCAGCCATCTGACTAAGTGCCTGGCGGTCGAGTGGGGTAAGTACAACATTAACGTGAATGCGGTAGCGCCTACCTTTATCCATACTCCAGGTACACAGCCCGCACTTGCGGATCCAGTGTTCCGCCAGGACGTGGTGGACCGCATCGCGGCCTTGCATCGCATCGGGGAACCGATTGAAGTGGCCGGTGCTGTGGTTTTTCTCGCTTCGCCGGCAGCCTCTCTCATCACCGGGCACACGCTAGTGATCGACGGCGGCTGGACGGCACGCTGATGATGAGCGTGCAGGAGCAGTTCGGGCAGATTGATATCTACGTGTTCGATCAGATTCTGCGCGGAAACATCACGCCCGGTATGCGTGTGCTTGATGCCGGATGTGGGTACGGACGTAACCTGGTGTACCTGTTGCGCGTGGGGTCTGAGATATTCGCGCTCGACGCGGATGCCGACGGCGTGGAACATGTCCGGCAGTTATCCACATCACTCAACACTGGCCTGCCCGCGGAGAACTTCCAGGTTGGCTCGATCGAGCGCATGCCATTTCCGGACAGTCTCGCGGATGTAGTGATCTGCAGTTCCGTGCTCCACTTTGCCCGCGACGATCGGCACTTCCGGGAAATGTTGAAAGAGCTATGGCGAGTGTTGAGGCCGGGTGGGATGTTGTTCTGTCGCTTGGGTTCGAGAATCGGAATGGACTTCCACCGAGTGCGCGGCAATATATTTTTAGTCGGCGACGGTTCGGAGTGGTTCCTGGTGGATGAGGAGATGCTTCTAGGTTTGACTGAGCAGATGAACGGAGTGCTCCTGGATCCATTGAAGACGACGATCGTTCAGAACCATCGCTGCATGACGACGTGGGTAGTAAGAAAGCGAAGAGGCTGAACTGCCAAGACAATCGTTTGATCCATCTAAGAGGTTAGTTGGTCGGATCTTAGAGCGGGGCTAACATAGAATAAGTCGTCTTGCCTTCTCATCTTCGGCTGACGATGCCAGAGCGAAGTACTACCACAAGGGTTAGGGTGAAGTGCCTTCGGTTTCGCCAAGTCAAAAAATATTAGTTGCCTTTTGCTGTGCCGGTCGTGCACACTTTATGCGCTCGAGTAACGAAAAATCGCAGTTTGGGACCCTTCTTATGAAAGTTTTTGCCTTGCTCAGAAGTGTGCCTGGGATTCCCTGTGTTTTAGCCGCTCTTGGAATCCTTGGTCTCGCGTCCGCCAATGCGCAAAGTCCCCAGGCAATTTTCCCAACTGCGAGTCCCATTAATTTGAGTGGCTTTCCTGTTTTTACCGGCGACTTCAATGGCGATGGGAAGCCGGACCTCGCGTATCTCGTCCAGGGCAATACTCAATGGTCTTTAGGAATCATGCTGAGCTTCGGCAGCAACGCGCCGACTACCGTGACAACGCCTCTTTGTCCGAACGGACAGGAGCCGTCGGTCAGTTTTGGCGATGTGAACAATGACAAGAAGCTGGACCTCGTCTTTTCGTGCAATGGCTATCTCACTGTCCAGTTGGGCAATGGCGACGGCACTTTTCAGACTCCGGCCTACTCTGCCATAACCTCGGCGACTCCGGTATTGGTGGATTTGAATGGCGACGGATATCTTGATATCGCCACCTTCGTCTTCAATTCGTCGCCTGCTGTCCCTCAAGTAGCTGTTTTTCTGAACAAAGGCGCCACGTCGCCAGGCGTGTTCACATCCCCCAAGCTGTATGCGCTCCCGAGTAGCGCCTTCGGCCTGACAGCCGGTGACTTCAATGGAGACGGCAAACAGGACCTGGTGACAACCATCCAATCAGGTATTCCAGGTGAGTCCGGTTATAGTGGTTTCTCCATTCTCTATGGGAGCGGGGACGGCACTCTCCAGGCAGCCAATACGCAGTCGATATCGCCTTTCTACAACTTCACCACAGGCGACTTTAATGGCGATGGAGTTACAGATCTTGCTCTTCTGCTGGTGGCTAACCCTAATAGCCTTTTTACTTCGGTGCAGATTCTGCTGGGTAGCCCCAGCGGAATCTTCAGCCAAGGCGCGGCGCTACCGCTTGTAGTCACCCCCGGCCTGTTTTCATCGCCTTTCGGCACCATGGCAGCCGTGCCTCTTACCAGCGATGGCAATCTCGATCTTGTCGTTCTTACCAACGTCCTGAATGTCTTCCACGGAGATGGCAAGGGCGGCTTCACGCCCACCGGTAGCTACTCTGTAGCGGGCAATCCGCTGTTCTTTGCGGATGTGAACGGCGACGGAAAGCAGGATTTGATCCCCGGCGGACTAGAAACCTTCATCTTCCCCGGCAATGGTGACGGCACCTTTCAGGCACCGCCTGGTACGCCCGTCTCCGGACCGGTCGCTGACGTGAACAACGATGGCATCGCTGACATGGTATTTTTCCCGCCGCTCGTAGGGAGCTTCTTTGGCACGGCACTTGGCAGAGGAGACGGCACCTTCGCGATCCTGGATCAAACTACCTCACTCCCCACCCCTGCAGGCGGCGAGTACTACCTTGTTCCCGGAGACTTCAATGGAGACGGGAAGATGGACACCGTGGCGATTGACCCTGGCAGCCCCGGCCCCAATGCAGATGCATGTGCGGCTCCAGAGAATGCCCAGCTACTCTCCTATCTGGGAAGTGGGGATGGACGATTCCAGGCTAAGGGAACAGCCCTTGCGTTGGGAGTGAGACTTGCGGGCGCGGGGCTAACAGGTGATTTCAATTCCGACGGAAAGCTCGACCTCCTTCTTCCCTATGGCGCATGTCAGCCGGGACTGCTATTTGTGCCAGGGAACGGGGACGGAACGTTTGCCAGCCCCATCAATCTGAACGCATCCCAAACCGCGCCATTCCCAGGCTTGCTGGTTGCCGACCTGAACAACGATAAGAAGCTCGACTTCATTTGGGGTGACGCCGTCTTTCTCGGAAACGGTGACGGAACCTTCAAACAGATCCCCCTCACCATTCCTGCCAATCCAGCAGGGGTCCCTGCGGCGGTAGCCATCGCCGATCTCAACGGAGACGGTATCCCCGATGTAGTGTCCGGTCAAGATATTATGATCTACGCTGGAAAAGGCGACGGCACTTTCCAGACCACTCCCTTTTATTCGGTGCCGACCGGCCCATATAGCTTTGCGCAGTTCGTCGCCTTGGGTGATGTGAACGGGGATGGCAATCCAGATCTACTGATTGCGCATGTTGCTTCTCTGGGTGTTTTTCTCGGAGACGGACACGGCAATTTCACTCAGGATACGAACACCTACTTTGTGAGTACAGCGCAGTCTTCGTTAGGTGCCACGGTGCCAACCCGTCTCAACAATCAGGCTCCGGCTCTCGCCCAGGACAACAAACTCGATGTCCTGATGGCGCTTACACCTACCTACGGTGCCGCCACCTATGAAGTTTCCTTGTTAAACCAGACCAATCCTGCTCCCGTTAAGCCCGCGCCTCTCACCAGTACAACCGCCCTGCAGACCTCATTGGCCACGGCCACTCCAGGCGCCGCCATTAC
>DASRRN010000283.1:0-4317 GCA_035695685.1 Acidobacteriaceae bacterium
CTGCGGGACTGGTTTTGAAAAGGGGCTTCTCGCGCAGCGTGGGAAGGCGTTGCCGTTCTAGGAGGCTAGTTTTTCCGCCGGCTTTGAGGCCCATGACTACCTGGAAAAACTCTGTAAATAGGTATCGGCAGGCAGACCCAGCCGCCGGGCTTTATCAAGCACTTTTGCCGCCGCGGCACGATCCATGGCGCCCCCGACGGTGACCAGGTAATCCCCGCTTTGTTTGGAAGGGCTGAAAACCTCAGCGCCGAGGTCTGCATGTTTGCTGTTAATCTGGGCCACCATGTCCTCAGCTTTGGTTTGACCTTTGTAGGTATAGGCGACAACCCGCCAGACGCGGTCCGTCAGCCCTGGGGTTGCTGCCCCAGGACTCGACGAAGGTGCAGGCTTCGCTGCGGCGGCTCTTGCCGTGGTTGGTTTGGCAGCCAGAGGTTTGGTAGCGGGCGGCTTCTCGGCTACGGGGGGTGCAGGCGCAACCGCTTGGGGCGCAGTTTGTGGACTGGTTGCGGTTGCCGGGGCGGGCTCGGAGTGGGGGCGGAGTAGCAACCATCCAATGATCGCCAGCACGACCACAGCAAGTGCACCATATAGGAGAAACGGAGGACGCTTGGCGATCGGCTCGTCTTCCTCTTCGATGTCGAGCGGTTTCACTTGAGGGATGGGCGGCGTGGTAAGCCGCTCGGCAATCGGCGCTCTTTTTGCCGGAACCTTGGCCGCAACGGCCTCGGATTGAGGGCGAGGCGCAACGGGAGCGGGCGCTGGTGGCGCTGGCGCTGGTCTCTGCGCTGGCGCGGACGCCGGTCTGGGAGCCGGTGTGGGTGCCGGGGCGACCGGCCGCACGGCGGTCGCGGCGGGCGGCACGGCGGTGGTGACGGGCGGCGTTGCAGACGCGACCGGCAGGACTGGCTTCAAGGCATTGCTGATTTGGGCTAACGTCCAACGACCGGCGGAGGAGTTGCGGATAATCTCCGCGAACGGAGCCGGGATGCGATTGATCTGCGCATCCGTGGCGCTGAACACTTTTCGCTGGGTGAAGGCATGAAAGAGGGTTGTCCCGATGCCGGCCACGTCCTCTGCCTGGCCCGCTGCGGTTCGGTGCAGGCAATCGCTGCGTAACTTTACCGTGTCTTCTGTGGCAAGCACGCTGGCCGCTTCCACGCGACCATGCGACATTCCCGTTTGATGAATCGCCGTGAGCGCGCCGACCAGGGCTTCGGCCACTTCGCGGCCTTCCTCCGGTGACAGAGTCTGGTTCTGCAGCACATCAGAGAGACTCTGTTCGATGGGCTCCATGAGGGCATAGACCAACAAAGTATTGTCCATCTTGACCTGCCCGACTTTGGTAATGGTGACCAGATTCGGATGGGCCAGGTGTTGCGCAGCTTCCAGGCGCGCCGTGACTTCGTCCGCATCCGTCAGGGCCTCCGTAAGGCTGATGGTGGAGGGGGTGTGCTGCGGCTCAAACGTCTCGGTCTCAAACCATGCGCTTCGGCCTTCGGATCGCACCAGGCGGCGCAGGGGATAAAGCCCATCGATTGTTTGTCCTTCCAACTCGTTCCAGAACTGCATAGTGTCCTTGTTTCCCGAAAAAGTGAGGGTATAGAGGGTAATGTGGAGATGGGCTCTGCTAGGTCAGAGCAGGCTCTTGACCTCGAAATACTGATAGATTTTCGTTCCACTGCGCACGCTTAAAGGCAGTCCGGGCTTAGTCCGGGCTGCCTCTGCATGTCTTGCGGATTAAAAAAACGACCGCGACTTCATGAAACCAGCTTACGCGATTCTTTCAATATTGGTTTTTGCATTATTGCCGGTACGCGCCAGCATGGCCATGCCCTCGCGGGCCATCTCACGAGCCATCTTACGCAATTCGTCGGGGCGTTCGTTGTGGATTGCAGTGAGCTGCTCGAGCGCGGCGGCGGCGCGGAGCTTGGCAATCCCCTGAAAAGCCTGCTCGCCTGAGTTTCCGCAGGTGTGCACGATGCTTTCGGAGGTTATTTTAAAAACATCATCGCCCTGAATGACGAAGGCCACGAAATACTTCTCTGGCGAGGGAATCGGAGTCTGGGATGCCATTGGCACTTCCTTTGCTTGATTGCATGAATTCCAGTGCAGGACGGTCTGATTCGGCCAAAATACACTTACAGTTTGCATACTAGATGCACACGGATAGATGCAAGCGTATTGAAGCATCCGGAACCGCAGAGGTAACCGACGCAAACAATTTATTTTCTTCGCAGGATGGCGGTGTACAGCGGAGCGCCCCAGGTCCCGATGGCCAGCAGGCTGCCAAATAGCAACACCGCGTCGATGCTCTCTCGTCCCTCGCGCGTCCAGTAGACATTGGCAAGGTTGAGCCAGAGCGCGAATTCATCGAGCGTAAGCGCGGCGCCGACACCATAAAGAATGGACAGGAGCCGCCCGGCAAAGATGGAAGCCGGGGTGGAATTGGAGCCCACCTCATTGATGTAGCCGTAGCCGACGCCGAGCAGGATCAGGATGCCCCAGACCAGGTGGTGGATGTGGCGCCCACCCATGGTGACGTATTGGAAGGGGCCAATATGGTGCTGAATGGACGCAACCAGCAAACGGACAGCCAGGAAGGTGATGAAAAAGCTGATCGACGCAAGAAACATCCTGCGGTGAGGACGGTCGGGAATGTTTTGCCCGAGGATATAACCGAGTTTGGTGAGATGAAGCAGTAACAGCATGATTGCTGTTACTGCGGCAATGAATACCAACAGAATCACTTCGCCTGACCAGTGCATACGTCACTCTAACTCAGGAAAAGAGGAATTCTTTAGTCCGCAGGTCCTTGATGCTATCGCGCAGTTTGGCCGCCTTTTCGAATTCGAATTTCTTGGCCGCTTCGCGCATATCCGACTCCAGCTTGCCGATGTAGGCGTCCAGCTCCTGCTGGGTATTGAATTCCGGCAGTGCGTCATCCTGACTGGTGAGGTCCGCGTATTCCGCTTTGAGGATATGCACCAGGGACATGTCGAGCGAGCGGCTGATCGACGTTGGCGTGATGCCGTGCTCTTCGTTATGCGCCCGCTGCACTGTGCGCCGACGGTCCGTCTCATCCAGCGCCCGGCGGATGGAGTCTGTCATCACGTCTGCGTACAGAATGGCCCGGCCACTCAGGTGGCGTGCGGCGCGTCCTATGGTTTGAATCAGGGAACCGGACGAGCGCAAAAAGCCTTCCTTGTCGGCATCGAGAATCGCAACCAGGGAGACCTCAGGAAGATCAAGCCCCTCGCGCAGCAGGTTGATGCCGATCAGCACGTCATATTCGCCGCGGCGCAGATCGCGCAATAGGCGCACCCGTTCCAGGGTCTCGATTTCCGAATGCATGTAGCGGCATTTCACGCCGACTTCGGCATAGTAGCCGGACAAATCCTCCGCCATTCTCTTGGTCAGCACGGTGACCAGGACGCGTTCGTTGCGCTCCACACGCAACCGGATTTCGGCCAGCAAATCATCGATCTGCCCGCGGATGGGCCGAATCTCAACCTCAGGATCGACCAGGCCGGTAGGGCGAATGATCTGCTCCACGACTACCCCTGCAGACTTGGTCAGCTCATAAGGGCCGGGCGTGGCGGAGACATAAATGGTCTGGTGGGTGCGGGTTTCGAACTCCTCGAATTTGAGCGGGCGATTGTCCATGGCCGATGGCAGGCGAAAGCCGTAATCCACCAGGTTCTGCTTGCGCGAACGATCGCCATGCCACATGCCATGCAACTGGGGCACCGTCACGTGCGACTCGTCGATAAACACCAGGTAATCGCGCGGAAAATAGTCCAGCAGGGTGGGCGGCGGTTCGCCCGGCAGCCGGCCAGAAAAGTGGCGGGAGTAGTTTTCTATGCCATGACAGTAGCCCATGGACTTGATCATCTCCAGATCGAAGCGGGTCCGCTGATGGATTCGCTGCGACTCGACCAGCCGCCCCTCCGACTCCAACTGCTTCTCCCACACCGCGAGCTCGTCGAGGATCGATTCGACCGCCGTCTTTTTGCGCTCCGGCTGTACTACGTAATGGGATTTTGGATAGATGGGTAGGCGCGCATACTTCTGGCGTACGGTGCCAAAAAGCGGATCGATTTGCGACAGAGCCTCGATCTCGTTGCCGAAGAGTTCTATGCGATAGGCCATCTCATCATAGGTGGGGTAAACCTCGATCACGTCCCCCCGCACACGGAAGGTGCCGCGGCGGAAATCACTATCGTTGCGTTCGTAGAGAATTTCGACCAGGCGGCGGGTAATGTCTTCGCGGCGAATCTTCTGCCCCTTTTCGAGCAGCAGCAGCATGCCGTAGTAGGC
>DASRRN010000284.1:0-12436 GCA_035695685.1 Acidobacteriaceae bacterium
CTGCTGGAGCCGGTGACGGCATAGCACTCCGGGAGTGGACGAGGGTCATCAATCGTAGTACTAAAGTGGCAGCGAAACTCTTTATTTTCCTATAGTTTCGGTCGCAGTATCGGTATACTTCGGAGCATCCCCCAGAGCCGTCGATTGAATATTTGGGGGTAACATCTTGTCTCTGGTTCTTGGTGTAGCCGGATTCACCTATGCTTTGCTTTTCCTCGGATTCTGGTCCCTTGGCCGCATGTCGGCCCTGTCAGACAGATTTGTTGAGAGCCGGGTTAATGTAATTCCGTTCCGTCGCGGTTAGTTTAGAAAAGAAGAGCCAGCGCGTCCGCGATCACACACTATGGAACGCGCTGCTTAATGCACTGCGGTTTTCCCCCGATCCGACCCGTTGGAGATGCGTGAGTTCTTCCCGCGTGCAAACGTGGACTCCGGATAGTCACTTTATGGGCCTGAATCAGACGCCTATACTCCGGATAGTTAACGTTTTAGCATGGGCCAGTACCGTCTCTTTTTTGCTGGGACATCTGACTTGGCGAGAGCTCGTTAATTAGACCCGCATCGATCGAGTACGAGTGACCTGGCTTCGAGATAGGCTGCCTTCCACCATATTTTTCGCGGTTGCCCTGTTGCTCTCGGCTTACGGAGGCCTGGTGTTGCTGCTGGGCCGCGGCGGGACTTTCTCGGCTGCCGTGATCATGTGGGCCGTTGCCCAGGTACTGCTGATCGGTCTCTGCGTACACACCTTTCTCAACGCCGGCCGCCAGGATGAAGCCGAGTGGCAGGTGCAACAGGTAGCCCAGTTGCAGCGAAGCATACTGGACTCCGCCGGCCCGATGATTCTGGCCACCGACCTGCAGGGCAACCTGCTCATCTTCAATCCCGCCGCTGAACGCATGCTCGGCTACCGCTTTCATGAGGTCCTGGGCCAGCTCAATGCGCATGATCTTTTTCCCGAAGGCGAACTGGAACGGGTAGGGCAGCTGCTGGTTTCACGCCTGGATCGCTCGCCGGTCATCGACCTGGAGAGTGTGTCGCCGGAGCTCAAACATTATGTTCAGTACGTCACCAGCTTTCCGGTAAGCCGGGTCCGCGGCTTTGAAATTCTCTGCCGGCGAAAAGATGCGACTACCTTTCCCGCCATGGTCTACCTCTCTGCCGTCAGAAATAGCGAAGGCGCGCTGACGGGATTGCTGGCCATTGCCACCGACCTTACGGCAACCAAGCGTGCCGAGCATGCCTTGCGAGAGAGCGAAGAGCGCTACCGCGACCTGTTCGACAACTCGCAGGAAATGATTGCCACCCTGAGCCCGCGGGCCAAGTACCTCTACGTCAATCCCGCGTGGCAAACATGCTTTGGCAAGAGCGCGGCCGCCTTTGAAAGCCTGATCAACTTCGAGGCTGCCTTTCCCCCGGAAATGCAAGCCAACGCCGCCGGCCTGTTCGGCCGCGCCTTGCGCGGGGAGCGGATCGATCGCGCTAATTTACGGGTGCAGGACGCAAACGGGATGTACCGGGAGCTGGAAGCAAGCCTGAGCTGCCGCCAGGACCGCGGCGAGCCGGTCTCGGTGCGCTGCATTTTCCGCGATGTCACTCAGCAGTACCAGCGCGAACGGAGACTGGCGATGCAGCTCGCCGTCAGCCAGGTGGTGGGCGAATCCACGACCTCCGACGAGGCTCTACCGGCGATGCTCGAATCGCTGGGAACCAACCTGGGCTTCGACATGGCGGGACTCTGGTTCGTCAGCAGCGATCATCACACCCGCTATCTGGCGGGCTGGTACGCTCCCGATCGGGCGTGTGTTGAATTTCACCGCGACAGTATCGGACGGGTGCTACAGAAGGGCAAAGACCTGCCCGGCCAGATCTGGGCGGCGGAGAGCCCCTGCTGGATCGAAGACCTGCACGAGGACGGTAACTTTCTGCGCGCCGCCTCCGCTAAGGCGGACGGGCTGATCACGGGTTGGGGTGTTCCCGTCCGAGTCGGTAACCAGGTCATCGCCGTGGTCGAGTTCTTCAGCCGCCAGAAGCAGCGGGAAGACAAGGAGATGATGGCGACGGTGGAAACCGTTTGCGCCTCCATCGGCCAGTTTATGGCGCGCTCAGCGCAAGAGAGCCGCCTGGAAGAGTTGAATCGGCAAAAGGAGTCGATCCTTAACTCGGTGGCTGACGGCATCTTCGGCACCGACTCCTCCGGGCGCATCGTCTTTGTCAACCCAGCGGCGGCCAGCATGCTCGGGGCGCACGCCTTCGATCTGATCGGCCGCACCGTGCACTCGGTGGTGCATGAGGAGCGTAAGGGACGGGAAAAGTGTTCCGATCAATGCCGCACCGGGCGGGCGTTCCTGGTCCGTGAGGGTACGAGCGGGCAGGACGTGTTCTATCGCAGAAATGGCGCCTCTTTCCCGGTGGAATTCTCGGTAACGCCGATGGTGGAGCACAACATCGCGGTGGGCAGCGTGCTCAGCTTCCGGGACATCAGCCAGCGCTATGCCCTGGACCGCATGAAAGATGAATTCGTCTCCACGGTGAGCCACGAGCTGCGCACCCCGCTCACTTCCATCCGCGGATCGCTGGGACTGCTGTCGACCGGCCTGTTGGGTGAGATGGGTGAGAAAGCTTCGAACCTGCTGCGCATCGCAGTCAATAATTCCGACAGACTGGTCCGGCTGATCAACGACATCCTCGACCTGGAACGTATGCAGTCGGGCCGCGCGCCCCTCACCTATCGCAATTGTGACCTGGAAGAACTGGCGAGGCAGGCCATTGATGCCATGACGCCGATGGCAGAAGCCGCCAAGGTACAACTGCTGCTTGAGGCTGGCCCGGCACAGGTAGAAGTGGACCCCGATCGGCTGCAACAAGTGATGACCAACCTGCTGAGCAACGCGATCAAGTTCTCTCCCCAGGGCTCCCAGGTCACGGTTTCCCTCGAACGGCTGCTGGACGGGGTCACCATCAGCGTCAGAGACAACGGCCGCGGCATTCCTAAGGACAAGTTGGAATCGATCTTCGACCGTTTTCAACAGGTCGACGCCTCGGATGCACGGCAGAAGGGTGGAACCGGGCTGGGGCTTGCCATCTGCCGTACGATCGTGATGCAGCATGGCGGGCGCATCTGGGCGGAGCGCAATGCTGATCGCGGCTCCACTTTCCGCATGTTCCTTCCCGCGGTTACGCGCGACGCAGACTTGTTACGCCTCGGCGGCACCTCTGCCTCGAGCATGGTGAGCGCCACTTCTGTCCTGGTGTGCGACGAGAACCCGGAAACCCGGGCGGCGCTGGCGGAGAGCCTCAGGCAGAATGGCTATTCTGTGCTCGAAGCAGCAAGCGGCGATGAGGCTGTAGGCTTGGCTCGGCAGACATCGATTCAGGCCATCCTGCTGGATATGAGCCTCCCCAACCTGCATGGCTGGGAGACCCTGCACCTGCTGCGCGACGATTTACGCACTGCCGCCATCCCGGTCGTGGTGTTGAGCGCTTTTGGAGCGCTCAACGATCCTGAAGTGGAGAAAGCCGCGGATGCCTGGCTGGAGCAGCCATTGGAGACAGAATCGATGCTCGCGGCGCTCTCCCGGGTGCTGCAGGTAGAACGGCAACCCTCCCGTGTGTTACTGGTAGAAGATGATGCGGATCTGGCTAAGGTCATCCTGGCTACTTTCGAGCGGGCGGGCATCCAGGTTCATCACGCTTCCACGCAGCGTAAAGCGATGGAGCTGTGCGTGTCGTCACGGCCAGACTTGCTAATTCTCGACATTGCCCTGCCCGACGGCGATGGCTTTGGACTAGTGGACTGGCTACGTCAGCAGCAGGAGATGAAACAACTTCCGCTGGTGGTTTATTCCGCTCAAGACCTGAGCGAAAGTGAACGCAATAAGCTACGGCTGGGGCACACTGAGTTCCTGACCAAGGCTCGAGTCCAGCCGCAGGATGTGGAGACCTTGGTGCTTTCCATGCTACGACTTCCATCTGGAGCGAGCGAAGTACCGCTGGGATGGGATGGAACTACGAACCCCGACCTATAGAACTGCCAGCAGACCTGCATATTCGAAAGTTATGACACACCGCATCTTAATCATCGACGACGAAGACGATATACGGCAGGTTGCGGCCATGAGCCTGGAGACGGTGGCGGGCTGGGATGTTCTGCTCGCCAGTTCCGGCAAGCAGGGGATCGAACGCGCCAGTACGGAGCAGCCGGATGCAATTCTCCTGGATGTGATGATGCCGGAAATGGACGGCCCCACCACGCTGCTCAAACTCAAAGCGAACGGGAGCACCTCCCACATTCCCGTCCTGCTGTTGACGGCCAAAGTACAGGGCCCGGACCAGCGTAAGTTTGCCGAACTGGGAGTGGCCGCCACCCTTTTCAAGCCCTTTGATCCTCTCACTCTGGCGCGACAGATTTCTGCCGCTTTAGGCTGGAAAGAAGGCGGATGATCCATTGAGCAACAGAGACCGCATTTCCCCCGACGAGAACAGGCATTCCGTCGCCGGCAAGTCGTCGCCGACGCAAGCACCGGACGCTCAGAGTCAGGAGCAAAAGCTACAAACCATGATCTCGGCACTTTGGGATCGGAGCCGGCACACCGTTGTCGAGCGGGCCGCGATGCTGCGGACAGCGGGAGATCTGTTGCTCGCGAACCGTCTGGACCAGGCTACCCAGCAGAGCGCCGTGGATTCTGCGCATAAGCTGGCGGGAGTTCTGGGTACCTTCGGCCTGCCTCGGGGCACAGATTTGGCTCGGGAGGCAGAGGTGCTCTTTGGTCAATCCACGCCGCCCGGCAAAGTTGAAATCGAACGGCTGCAGGTGCTATTGGCCGAGTTGACCCGGCTCATTGACCGCGGACCCATCGGGTCGAGCTGAAATTACCGAGCTGAAATTACAATGAGAGCATGAACGATCTGGGCCGGCTGCTCATCGGTTTGGGAATCGTGCTGCTCATCGCGGGCGGTTTACTGCTGCTGCTGGGTCGAACCGGCATCCCACTGGGCAGACTTCCGGGTGACATTTCGTACCGGGGCAAAAACCATTCCTTCTACTTCCCCTTGGGCACCTCGATTTTGCTCAGTGTCCTGCTCTCTCTGGTCTTCTATCTGCTCTCCCGCTTTCGGCGGTAATATCGTTTGCTGGAGGCATCGTGCCCAATCCGGAAGAATCACTGAGCCAGCTGGGGCTGGTTTTCCCGGAAGCCCCGGCCAATCCCCGGCGGGTGTGGCGGGTTGGCCTACTGGTAGGCGAGGTAAGAAACCACATCGAGCGGGAGTACGCCGATGTATGGGTAGAAGGCGAGATCTCCAACTATCGTCCTGCTCCTTCAGGTCATATTTATTTCACGCTGAAGGATGGCGATGCCCAGCTACCGGTGGTACTGTTTCGCCGCCAGGCGATGCTTTTGCGCTTTCGGCCGGAAGATGGACTGCAAATCCTGGTACGGGGCCGGGTCTCGGTTTACGAGCAACGCGGGCAGATGCAACTGGTGGCCGAGTTCATGGAACCAGTCGGCGCAGGATCTCTGCAAATAGCCTTCGAGCAGTTGAAAGCCAGGCTGCAAAAGGAAGGGCTTTTCGCGGAAGATCGCAAGCAGCCTCTCCCCACCTTTCCTCACTGCATTGGCATCATTACATCTCCCACGGGCGCGGTCATCCGGGACTTTCTCAATGTGGCCGGTCGGAGGCACCTCGCATTGAACGTTCAGATTTACCCGACCGCGGTGCAGGGCGAGACGGCTGCGCTCGAAATAGCCGCGGGCATTGCATTTTTCAACCGGGCGCGCACGGTGGACGTGATTGTCGTGGCGCGCGGAGGCGGCTCGCTCGAAGATCTGGCTCCGTTTAACAGCGAATTGCTGGCGCGTGCCATTGCCAAGTCTGAGTTGCCTGTAGTTTCCGCAGTCGGCCACGAAACCGACTTCACCATCGCCGATTTTGTCGCTGACCTTCGTGCGCCCACCCCCTCTGCTGCGGCGGAGTTGCTTACCGAGGCGCAGCACAAGGTGGAGGAGCGCCTGGAGCAGCTACACCGGCGACTGAATCAAGCCTGCCGCTATCTGCTGATGCGCGCCCAGGAGCGCTTTGCCCGGCTCTCCGCTCCCGCGGCCTTTGCCCGGATGCGGAATGCACTGGCGCGCCGCCAACAGCGTGTCGACGAGCTGCAATACCAACTGGACGCCGCCTGGCACCGCCAGGGACGGCAGATGGCGGAAAGGTTGCAGAAACTCGAGGCCAGGTTGCTGCGTCAGGATGTAAGCCATCGCCTGCGTACGGTGCGCGACCGGCTGGCGATGTTGGATGGACGGATCGGCCGCGCACAACAGGAACTGCTGCGGCGATTGAAGGCGAGGCACGCACGTGCTGAAGGGCTGTTGCAGGCCGTCTCTCCCTTGGCCGTCCTGAATCGGGGTTACGCCCTGGTTTTCGATGAAGCAGGGACCCTGATCCGGGATGCATCGACTGCTCCCGACGGTGGCCTGATTACCACTCGATTCGCGCAAAGCACCCTGACCAGCCGGGTGCTCGAAAGGAAATCGTCCGCAAGCAACTCATGAGAAAACTTTTTGGAACAGACGGTATTCGTGCGGTCGCAGGAGAGGCCCCGCTGGACCCGCCCACCATTTTCGCCACCGGGCTGGCGCTGGCGTCCACTTTGAAGAAGCTCTACCCGGCGCCTCAGATTCTGCTGGGGGCGGATACCCGCGAATCCAGTCCCTGGATCTCAGCTGTCATTGCAGCTGGATTGCGGCACGGGGGTGCTGAAGTCCTGAATGCGGGGATCATCACGACCCCCGGGGTGGCCTACCTGACGCGGAAACATCAGTTCGCCGCGGGGGTGGTCATTTCCGCTTCGCACAACCCTTGGCAGGACAATGGGATCAAGGTATTTGGCGGCGATGGCTACAAGCTGCCGGACTCGACCGAAATGGAGATTGAGGGGGAGATTTTTCGCCTACGGGACCCACTCCCCTCGGATGTCAAAGATCGAAATGCGGATCGAAGTGCGAATCAAAGCGCACCGCCGGCCAGCAAGGAGTTTCGCGAGGAGTATGAGGCCTTTCTGCGCGGTGTTGTTCCCGGGCTTGACCTCAAGGGCAAGAAGATTGTGATCGACTGCGCCAATGGGGCAGCGGCCATCCTCGCCTCGGAGCTTTTTCCCTCGCTTGGGGGGGAGATTCACCTTACGCATGTGACCCCTAACGGGCGCAACATCAACGAAAACTGTGGCGCATTGCACCCGGAAACGGTTGCCGGGGAGACAAAGTCTCTGGGCGCGGACCTGGGGATTACCTTTGACGGCGATGCCGACCGCGCGCTCTTTGCCGACGCCCGCGGCCTGGTGGTGAATGGGGATGGGGTGATGCTGGTGGCGGCCCGCGATATGAAGGCCAAGGCCGAGTTGGCAGGGGACCTGGTGGTGGCGACGACCATGTCCAACATGGGTCTTGAAGCCGCCTTGCGCAGCAGCGGCATTGGCATGCTCCGCGCTCCGGTAGGTGACAAATATGTTTTGGAGATGATGCAGAAACACCAGGCCAGCCTGGGCGGGGAACAGTCGGGACATATTCTGTTTCTGCGCCGCAGCACCACCGGCGACGGCCTGTTGACGGCGCTGGTATTGCTGGATCTGCTGGCGCGTTCGGGTAAGCCCCTGCACGAATTGTTGAGCGACCTGCGGGTCTTTCCCCAGGTGATCGTCAATGTCCGAGTACGGGAAAAACGGCCCCTGGATCAGATTCCGGCTGTAGTCAAGAGCATTCGACAGGCGGAAACGGATCTTCATGGCAATGGCCGGGTGGTGGTGCGTTATTCCGGCACCGAGGCCCTGGCGAGGGTCATGATTGAGGCCGAATCGGAGCAGCAGATGCGTGAGCATGCGGATCGCATTGCCCAGGCCATCCGGGTGGAAATTGGGGTTTAGACGGTTATCATAAAGGGAGGAGACAGTTATGCTTAGCGCCATCCTTCTGCTTGCCCTGATGCAGCCGCAAGATCCCGGTCTGGCTGCTGCCCCTGCGGCCAATACAACCACGGCTCCGGTACGGACGGAGAAACTTACGCCATCCGAAATCAAAGCACTGGCCGATGCAAATAAGGCTGTGGCCGACGCTCAAGCCGAGCTGATCCAGGCCAAGGCGGCCCTGAAGGGCACGACTGAAGGCGTAGAGCTGGCTCATCATGCGAATACGGATTGCGGGTGTTACGTAGAAAGCACGGGACGGGACTACGACAAGGTGCAGTTCAAGGGCGACACTATTGTCATTCAGCATGTCCACGAGGCGCCGGGGGGGCTGACCCAAAAAACAACCCCTTAGAGCTGAGTCTCTTCGAGATCATCGCCTTGAGGGGATAAGGCACGTCGCTTCCCGAAAGAAAAAACGTACCTCAGGGGCGTGTGTGAGAACTCTGCTCCAGTCCCGAAGGGACGGCTGAACTTAGCCCAGGACGACAGTCCTGGGTAGATATAAGCAATTCGACCAGTCCCGTGAGGGACGGCTGAACACAGCCCAGGACGACAGTCCTGGGTTAGATATAAGCAATTCGACCCAGTCCCTTAAGGGACGGCTGAACACAGGGGACCAGGTTTCAGCCGTCCCTGGCGGGACTAGTCCAGCTTTTTCGGTTAACTCAGGACTGTCTGGGGTAAGTTCAGCCGTCCCCGTTCGACAAGCTCAGGGCAGGCTCTACGGGACCCACGGCAGGCCGGGGCAGGCTAAGTTTGGAATTGAAGTGCTCACACACCCTCTTTAGCCGTGGGTTGCAACCGACGCGCGGCTAAGTCCTTTGTTTTAAGCGATGCTTAAAGTTATACGTGTATTTCGCCTCCAGGGTGGTGAAAAGTGGCCGACGGAAATGGTGCGTGATATGCGTGGTATGCGTGGTAAGTCCGACGGAAAGGGTGCGTGATATGCGTGGTATGCGTGGTAAGTCCGAATCCAGGCAAGAGGTTGTCCGGGATAATTTGCCCACTGAGCCGTTCTGGCGCGCCGCATCTCATGCATCATCCGCGCACGTGCCCGGCAAATGATTTGCAACAGCACAAAGTTATTGGTGAACACACCTTTATAAATGTATATATGCGGATTCGGGTCAGTTTTGCGGCAGGAGAAAGGCGTTTCTTTTCCGCAGGCTCTAGAGAGCGTAGTGGACCTGTCCCGGCGTGCCGTGGAGCCACCTGCTGTTTCTCTTCCGTTATTTCATGTCGCGCCAGTTGGGCCCTGCTCCGCAGTCCACCACTACCGGCACTTTCAGCTCGATCACGGTCTCCATCTCGTGACGCACTAGTTGTTTCACCTGCTCAACTTCTTTGTCGGGAACATCGAAGAGCAGTTCATCGTGAACCTGGAGCGTCATCCTGCTTGCGAAGTTTTCTTCGCGCAGCCTTCGATCGATGCGGATCATGGCGATCTTGATCAAATCGGCTGCTGTGCCCTGCAGGGGCGTATTTACCGCCGTGCGTTCGGCAAAGCCTCGCAGGTTGGCGTTGCGGCTCTGCATATCGGGGATGGGGCGTACGCGTCCGAACAACGTGCGGACCCTTTGTTCCCTGCGCGTCTCTTCTAACAGCCGATCGATGTAACTGCGCACTCCGCTGTAGCGAGCGAAATAGGTTTCGATGTACAGCCGGGCCACATTTTGCTCAATGCCGAGTTGCTGCGCCAATCCAAACGGTGAAATGCCATATACGATGCCGAAATTGACCGCCTTGGCGCGGTCGCGGGTCTGCTTGTCCATGGCCTCGGGTGCGATGCCAAACACCTCCGACGCGGTGATCGTATGAATGTCCTGGCCCTCGGCAAAGGCGCGCACCAGCAGTGGATCTTCGCTGAAGTGGGCCATGAGCCGCAGTTCGATCTGGGAGTAATCCGCGGAGATGAGCAGATTTCCCGGGGCCGCGATAAATGCTGCGCGGATCTCCCGGCCCAGTTCTGTCTTGATAGGAATGTTCTGCAGATTCGGATTATTGGAAGAGAGGCGCCCGGTCGACGTGCCAACCTGGTTAAACGTGGTGTGGACACGCCCTTCCCCGTCGGCCAGCAGCGGGAGTGAGTCAATGTAATTGGACTTGAGCTTCGCCAGCTGGCGGTATTGCAGCACCTGGCGGGGAACCTCGTTATGCTGCGCCAGCTCTTCGAGCACATCCACGGCGGTCGACACTACTTTGCCGCGGCCGTACTTGATGGGTTTGGGCAGGTGCATCTTGTTGAACAGCACATCTCCCAATTGCTTGGGCGAGTTGATGTTGAAGCGATGGCCGGAGCCCTCGAAGATCTGCTCGCTAACCCGCTGCATCTCGACCGTCAGACGCTCACCCATGGCGGAGAGAACCGCGCGGTCGATGCGTACCCCCGACTCTTCCATGCGCAGCAGAACCGGAACCAATGGCAGATCAATGTCGCGATATACCTGCCCTGCGCCGAGCGACTCCACATCCTCTTTGAGCAACGGCGCAAGGCCGCGAATGGCGTTGGCGGACGCCGGCAGCAATTCATCACCCGGCGGCGGCAAGGCCCGGCCGCTAAAGCGCGCGACGACATCAGGCAGAGGGTGCGTCGTGTGGGTGGGATTGATGAGATACGAATAGAGCATCAGGTCATCGACCGGGCCCGCCAGCTGCAAGCCATGATCCTCGCCATGCCGCCCAAGGATGCGCAATGCAGCCTTCAGATCGTGCAGCGACTTGGCCGTCTGCTCGTCTGCCAGCACGGCTCGCAGGGGCTCCGTGGCCGGGTTATCCAGGGCTTTATCTATAAAAAAGACAAGAGCCCTGCCTGCTTCCGCAGAGACCGCAACTTTGAGAGTCTGAGGGGCGGTCCTGGTTTCAGCCGCCGGCTGCGGCGTATCGAACAGGCCTAGCGACATGGTCTTCAGTTCGGGCTCTTCCTCTTCGATGGCCTCAGTTTCAGCTTCTGCCACTTGTTCCGACGCGACCTCAAGCAGCGACGTGTCGAAAGCCAGCGAGAAACCGTGGGTGCGAGCAAGGGAGACGAAGCGGTTCATCTCTTCCGGCGATGGGTCAGGGATGATGGAGAGTGGTGTGGTCTCCTCTTCCGGAGCCAGCTCCTTGAGCATGGTGGTGAATTCAAGCTCGTTAAACAGGGCACGGCAGGCGCTCACATCGGGCGCCTGGGTGCGCATGTTCTCAAGCTCGAGCTCGACCGGTACCTCGCAGTGGATGGTCACCAACTCTTTGCTCAACAGGACCATTTCGCGATTGTTCTCGAGCGACTCGCGATACCTTTTTCCCTTTACCTCTGAAGCACGGTCGAGCGCTGCCTCGACGCTGCCAAATTGCTGGATCAGTTCGACCGAACCTTTGTCTCCGATTCCCGGGGCGCCTGGAATGTTGTCGATGGAATCGCCTCGCAGAGCCATCACGTCGATGACCTGCTCCGGCGCCACTCCCAATACCTCGACCACTTTTTCGCGATCGAGGATCAGGTTGTCTTTTACCGGGTTGAGCACTTTCACCTTGCCGGTGACCAATTGCAGCATGTCTTTGTCGTTGGAGACCACGAAGACATCGTGGTCTTGTTCTGCGGCCTGCCGGGCCAGCGTGCCGATCACATCGTCGGCCTCAAAACCTTCGGATTGCAGGATAGGAATGCGAAAAGCCTCAAGTGACCTGCGGATGAAGGGCAGCTGCTGGGCAAGGTCCGGGGGCATTTCAGTGCGGTTGGCTTTATAACCACCGTAGTCGAGCTCGTCAAAGGTTTGCGTCTTGATATTCCATTTGCGCACCGTGGCGATGCTGCGCGCGCGCTCATCGCGAAAAACAGAACCGCTCACATCGAAAACGGCGGCAAAATACTCCGGCTGGAAGTCGCGGCGGAGTTTGTTGATCATGTTGACGAAGACGAACGTGGCTGCGGTGGGCACGCCAGATCGCGTGGACATGGGGCGCTGCCGCTGCATCGCGTGGTAGGCGCGAAAGATAAACGACATGGCGTCGAGGAGAAAGATTGGAGGCTTGTTTGGGGAGGTCATTGCCCTCTAGTCGAGCAGAGTCTTGAGCTGATTCATGTCGAAGACGATGCCCTTTTCGGCGTGGGAGAAGGTGTCATTACGCTGGAGCTGCAGGTTCTCGTAGCGATAGAACGTGCTGTCCTGGGGATCGATGACCCAAATTTCCGGGATGCCCATCGTCCGGTAGTCTTCCAGCTTCCGCTTGAGACGCTGCAAGCTGTCTTCGGGAGATAGCACTTCAAAGACGGCGAGGGGCGGGCGGGTGATGATCTGTTCGATGGGGCGTCTGCGGTCAAGCACGGTGACATCGGGAACGCGATAGCGTGTCGCCGCAACCTGCACCCGCAACTCCGGCAGGACACGAATATTCCATTCCTTTTCATGTTGCCAGAACCACTTTTGGATGGCCTGCTGCCAGGATGCGTGGTCAAACTCTCCCATGGGGCGTTCCTCGATCTTGCCATCCACGTACTCC
>DASRRN010000285.1:0-3748 GCA_035695685.1 Acidobacteriaceae bacterium
GGAATAAGAAGATCGACCAGCTGGCCCCGGAAAAACGTTTCTATACCGCCTCGCAACAGCCCCTGACCTTGGTCGCCAACCACTCGACGCTGGCCTGGGATCTCTACGTCATCTATGCCGGTAAGAATCCCGACAACGGGCTGCCGATTATCAAGGTCTTTCTCAACCCGCTCATTGCCTGGATTTGGATTGGCGTGGTCGTGGTAGCTTTTGGGACCCTGCTCGCTCTCACGCCTAACCTCAGCGCAGCCTTGGCGCAGAGCCGTAACCGCAATAATGCTCCGCGGCTGCTTGAAGAAGAGAAGGAAGCCGTGGCCGCCGGCGGGAGTGGAGATTGATGTCCCGCAGTAAGATCGTGCGCGCCGGCCAAATCGTTTTGCTCTCGATCTTCGTCCTCGCCGGCCTGGGCGCAAGCGATTCCGCGGCGCGTCTTGACAGAGACAGCCACAAAATGATGTGCATGTGCGGCTGCAATGAACTGCTCGGCGAGTGCAATCACGTGGGCTGCCCCTCCTCCGGACCAATGCTCGTCCAACTGCAGGCTGATATCGCCCAGGGGAAGAGCGACGATACCATCTTCCATGAATTCCAGGACCAGTACGGACCTGTGGTTCTGGCGGCCCCCATGTTTACCCGGTTCAATCACGTTGCCTGGATCATGCCTCCCCTGGTGCTCTTTCTCGGGATCGCGCTCACCTTGCTCATCGTGCGCAAATGGAAGTTTCGCACGGCGCCCATCCCGGTAGAGGAGAGAAACCCGGGCAGCGAGGCCATCCGTAACCGCATCCGCCGCGAGACTCAGCTATGAGCACCATTGCCTGTGGGCTTCTTCTTCTTGGCGTCTTCGCTTATGTCTTTTATCCCGATCGCCACGTCGAGCGGCAGAGAACGAAGACTCGCCTGGATTTTCTTCGCGAGCAAAAAGAAGTCCTGTACGAGAACCTCCGCGACTTGAATTTTGAATATCATGCGGGCAAGTATCCTGAAGAGGACTATGCCGCGCAGAGCGCCGCTTTGGAAGACGAAACCGCCGCGGTTTTAGCTGAAATCGATCAACTGGAGCGGCACGCCACTCTTCGCTCCTAGATTCCGCGGCGAATAGAAAGACTGATCATGAAACCGGATTTCTCCCTGAATCTCCAACGCTCGCACCGGCTGATTGCCTCCGGGCTCTTTGCCTGCCTGGCGTTGCTCCCGGCGCTCTCCGCATCCGCGGCCACCATCACGGGCGTCGTCACCAATGGCACCACGCACAAACCGGCGGCGGGGGACCAGGTTGTCCTTATCGCCCTCTCCCAGCGCATGCAGGAGATTGCGCACACCAAGACCGACGCCAGAGGCCGCTTTTCCATCGATGCGCCCGATCCGGGCATGCACTTGATTCGCGTCGATCACCAGGGCGCAGCCTATTTTCAACCCGCTCCTCCCAACACGCCGGTGGTGAATGTCGATGTCTTCAATGTGGAGCCGGTCGTTGCCGGCGTGACTACGGAGGCCAATGTTCTTCGTGTGGAGACCGATCAGCAGGGTCTCCAGGTCACCCAGAGCCTATTCATAAAGAACGATTCCAATCCGCCGCGGACGCAATTCAGCAAGCGTTCCTACGAAATCTATATTCCGCCCGACGCCGAGATCGAAGGCTCCGCCGCCATGGCTCCCGGCGGCATGCCGGTGCAGTCATCCCCTGTTCCATTGGGAGAAAAGGGGCACTACGCTTTCCTGTTTCCTCTGCGTCCCGGAGAAACCCAGTTCCAGCTCAGCTATCACCTGCCGTATTCCGGGAGCCTCACATTCACTCCGCGGTTCGCTACGGCCGAGACCAACTTTGTCGTGATGATGCCCAAGAGCATGACCTTTAAACCGGGCGACGGATCCTCATTCCAGACCGTGGATCAGCCTGCCGGAGCGCAGACCTACCTCTCGCGCAATGTCCAGCCCTCGCAAACCCTCTCCTTCACGGTCTCCGGTTCCGGCTCGTTGCCGCGTGACACCCAAACCGCCAGTGACCAAGGGGAGGGTAGCCAAGGGAATGCGGCCCAAGCTTCGCCAAGCACCGATAATCGTCCCGGCATCGGCCTTGGCGCACCCATTGATACTCCCGACCCATTGAACAAATACAAGTGGTGGATCCTGGGAGGAATTGCCCTGGTCTTCGCCATCGGTGCGGGCTTTCTGTTGCGCAAACAGGGCGATGCGCCGCCTGAGCTTTCCCCCCAGACCTTGCCGTCGGTGGCAGCTATCGGCTCTTCCTTTGCCGGATCTGAAAACTCTCTGCTGGCGGCTCTGAAAGATGAGCTCTTTGCCATAGAAACCGACCGGGTGCAGGGAAAGCTCTCCGACTCCGAGTACGTGGAGCTGAAGTCGGCTCTTGAACTCGTTTTACGCCGGGCTCTGAGCCGTCAGCCGGCTTAGCGTCAATTTTCCCGCCAAGACTAGCCCCAATACTGTTCACTTAAATATCTTGATGGCCTTTTGGATGTTGATCGGAGGCAGCGGCTTGCGGTGTCGCGGACGAAGGGGGAAATTGCTCATCTTGCGCTTGACACCGCGGAAATTGCGGCGGTTGCGGCTGGACACGACGCGTTCCTGGAGGATCTCGTCGAGAACGGTTTTATGAAAAGCCTTCCTCTGCGGAGGGGGGAATAGCGCCGTAGACTGCCAGTTTGCGGCGCACCACGCGCACGGCATGAAGGAAGGAAAGCCGGTCGGGATCCTCGTCGGCCTGGAGCGCGGCTTCGTGCATCAGGCCGCGAATGGCGAAGTGAGCCATCATCAGCCCGTAGAATTCCTGGCGTACTAGATCGGGGGTTTTGCTGCGCAGCACGATATGGGCGCCGCGCAGATGGGTCTTGAGTTCATCGAATGCCGTTTCTATCTCCCAGCGTTCATGATAGAGGGCCGCCAATTCCTCGGCCGCAGCCTTGCGGGGATCGAGGATGGTGGTGGCCAGCCGATAGATGGGCTCGGCATCCTCGATTCCCTCCAGGCGGTAATCGATCACGCGCAAAACGATACCGTTGGTTTTGTGTCGCCAGTCCTTTTCGGATGGATACACGTGGCTCAAATAGGAGCCATCAGACAGGCGTTTCTCCGCCGCCATACGCATGTTCTTTTTCATCCGCCACAGCAGGTCCGCGCCTGTTCCTTGCGCCAGTTGCCATAATTCGAAGCCAAAGAAATTTCGGTCCGCCAGACAAAGCATGCCTTCTTTGAGGCGCGGGAGCACCGCCTTGGCCAAGGTGATCTCTCCAGTCCGGTAGCTGTCCATCTGGCTGCCGAAGAGCACGTGGGTGCCGTTCTCCACCAGGGATACAAAACGAATCTGCGGATAAGCGCTCGCCCCGCGGCTGGCTCCGGGGCGAGAGAAAGCATCCTCGTTGACCTTCTCGTCCGCTACATCGAAGGTGCTGCCGTCCAGACTCACCAGCCGCCAACTCCGATACCACGCGCCCCGCGTACTGCGCATCGCGATCGGCTTGACCCATTCATCGTGCAACTGCCGCAGCGGCTCCCAGCCCAGCCGCGTGCGGGCCTGCGAAATACCCGACTTGCCTGCTACCCGTACTCCGGCCGACGGATCGCGCAGCCACTGGATGCCTTCCAGCAGACAACGCAAGACCTCCCGATAGGACGACTGCATGTACAGCGCCAGCGCGATCACGTAATACACCACCACCTGCGCCGGCAAATCGCGCTGCCGCAAACTCCTCCTCTCCGTCTTCTCCAGAACTGCGCTTACCGCGCTCCG
>DASRRN010000286.1:0-3332 GCA_035695685.1 Acidobacteriaceae bacterium
GGCCTTCGCCGCGGCGGGTACGATAACCCCCATGGACTTTCTGTACGTCGTGGCTCCGGCTTTGCTGGTGTTGGCCGGCATTCTGATTGCCTGGCTTTCGACCCGGCGTGTTCTGTCGCTTCGGAGCAAGAGCTATCCCGCGTGGCGGAAGCATACGGAGGGTATCGTTTTGTCGCTGTTGACTCTGGCCGCTGTTGCCGTGGCAGCGAGCAGTGGTTGGAACGCAATCGTGCTCTACCGGTACCGCCATCCCCCGCCCGGCCGGAGCTACCTGGTAGACGGACACCAAATGCGTATCGACTGCACCGGAAGCGGCTCGCCGACTCTCGTGCTGGATGCCGGCCTGGGCAACGACAGGCTGATCTGGGGTGGGGTGCAACCGGTGCTCGCGAAGACTACGCGCGTCTGCTCCTATGACCGCGCCGGGTTCGGATGGAGTGATGCGCTACCGCCTCCGCGCGATGCCGATCATATCGCCGCCGAACTGCATGGGCTGCTGATTGCGGCTAACGTCAGCGGTCCGATCGTCCTGATGGGGCACTCGATCGCAGGAATCTATCTCCGCGATTATGCGACGCGTTATCCGGAGAAGGTTGCCGGATTGATTTTTGTCGATGGCTCGACCTCATTGCAGAGCCGTAATCCGGCGTTTGCAGCACACGGGGGCATGGGACCGCCGCCCTGGTTTGGAATGCTGATGATGAAAGTCGCGTCTGCCGCCGGCATTCCGCGCCTGTTTGGGGCTTGCTCACGCAGTTTGCCCGGGTTCGACGCGCGCGCCGCCAAACTCCAGGCTGAGGATCAATCAGAATAAGTGGAAACTTCCTGCAATAGGGTTCGACATTCACCCAACTTTCCAGGGAAAACTGCGGCTATAGGTATACTGTCACCCGTTAGCGCCCGTGCATCGAATCGCTCCACGGGCCGGCCTGGTTACCAGCATTACAACCGAGGAGAATTAGGCGTATGAGCAGTGAATTCGAACAGGCCCAGGAACACTTAGAGCATGCGGCCCACGAACACGGCCCATCGCACGCCCGGGCAGCCATCATCATTGCGATTATGGCGGCCGCATTGGCCCTGACTGAATTTGTTGCCAAGGATGCGCAAACTGGCTATCTTACAAACCACATCGCAGCCAGCGACACCTGGAATCAATACCAGGCGAAGTCAGTGCGGCGGGTGGTTTTGACCTCTGAGGCTGAAGTGTTGGAAAGCCTGTCCACGACCGATCCGGTCATTAAGAAGCGGATTGCGGATGCCCGAGCTAACGCCGAACGTATGGCTTCTGAGCCAGGGGCCGACGGCATGGAGCAGCTCGCAGAAAAGGCTCACGAGCAAGAGCGTGAGCGTGACCACGAAATGCGACGCAATCACATATTAGAAATAGCAAGTGGCGGGCTGCAAATTGCGATCGTCCTGGCCTCCATCTCTGTCGTCATCGATCTACCGCTCTTCATGATTGTCAGCGTAGTCCTGGCGGTTTGCTCAGTGATCTATGGGCTGCTCGGCGGTCTGTCTGTGTTGCACTGAGTGTTTTGAGGTTGCTCTTCGAGCGAGCTTGATACACTCCTGAACGGCAGGTATTGCATGCTCAAAACGGTCGGCGATCCATCCTCCTCCCAATCGTCATCCGTGGGAGGAAGGAAAATGAAGCTACAGCGGATAGTGAACTTTGCAGCGGTTTTATTCCTGGGTTGGCCGATGGCCGTAATCGCGCAAACACCCGGCTCCACCTCCGCTGCGCCCAGCAAACCCAATGACACCTTCCGTCCCCGCGGGCGGCACCTTATCTACGTTTTGCTGCCAGGTTCGCTGGAGCGGGCCGGCTGGCTAAATGGCGTAGGTATCGTGGTGCTCGACGCCAATGACAACTATCGCTTCGTGAAGCGTATTCCAACCTGGGAGTATGCCGGCAGCATGAGCCCGGAGCAGATCTCCGGAGTGGCCGCCAGCCCGGTCACGAACCTGATCTACGTCGCCGCGCGCGGCCGTCTGGGCGCGATCGACCTGGGCACCGACAAGATGGTTTGGTCGGTGACCCTGGACGGTAAATGTTGCGAACGTCCCCAGGTCACGCCGGATGGCAAGATCGTGGTGGTCGGCGGCGACCTCCAGGATTATTGGTACGAAGTCGACGCCAGGACTGGCAGGCTGATCGGCAAGCTCGAGGCGCCGCAGAGCCCGAATTCGCACAACCTTAACTTGAGTGCGGACGGAAAGACGGCCTTCATGTCACCTAACAATAAGGTCATGACCATTTCCGATATAAAGTCGCGCAAGGTCATCAAGACCATCGCCTTTCCCGACAATGTACGCGTCTTTGTGCTCAATAAGGATTCCAGCAGGATCTATGCCAACAACAACAATTTTCTCGGCTTTTTAATTGCTGACGTCGCCACTGGACGGGTCGTCAAGTCAGTCGAGGTAACCAGCGCGGACTGGAAATCGAAATGGAACGTGACCCCACGGCCGCACATGCCCCACGGCTGTCCTAGTCACGGCATCGCGTTGACCCCTGACGAAAAAGAAATCTGGCTCGCGGACGGCATCTTCAAGAAGATCCGGATTTTTTCCAATACCGATGATCCGAAGGAAATCGGCTCGATTGATACTCCTGCCGGCACTTACTGGATAACCTTTGGCCTGGACGGCAAGTATGCCTACGCTTCGTCGGGCGACATCATCGACGTGAAGACACACAAGATCATCGGTCAGATGAAAGACGAATATGGGCGAACCATGTACAGCGAGAAGCTGCTGGACATGACCTTCGACAATGGCCACGTCCAGCGCGTCTCTAACCAGTTCGCCAATGCTTTCGGCGATTACCAGACCGCGGAGAAAATGGGTGTTGGTCCCCACGTTACCCCCATGCCGGGGAGCGCACCGATCACCCTGACCGGGGTGAACGCGGTCAAAGCAAAAGCCGCTCATGAGTAGGGACGCAATCACGGGACGGGTGTTGAACACGTTCCTGGCTGGGTGCGTGAGCTTTCTGGCAGCTCCGCTGGTTGCGGCCTGGGGTGCGGCGAGTGCGGGAGTGGCGCCGCCGATTCACGACCTGGCACGGGAAGCACGATCGCTGAAGGCGGTCTGTGCCAGGTGCCACAATTTGCAAATCGTCATGGACACGCCCATGAGTTACGACGCCTGGCATGACACGGTGCAGAAGATGATGGATCAGGGCGCCACCGGTACTGATCAGCAATTCGATGACGTGATGGACTATCTCCACCGAACCATGACCACCGTCAACGTGAACACTGCCGACGCGGACGAATTGCAGGTCGTGCTGAATGTGCCCGAAGCAGCGGCGCAGGCGATTATCA
>DASRRN010000287.1:0-8793 GCA_035695685.1 Acidobacteriaceae bacterium
GCATCTGCCAACAAGCATCGCCGGGGTCCTTCGACTACGCGCTGTAAACCCTCTGATATGCGATAGGTCTGCGAGGCGCTTCGCTCAGGATGACGCCTTTCCGGAGAGGATTGAAAACATCTGGTCGGGTGCAAAAAACACAAGAAGATCGAAAAAGTCATCGGCTCGGGATGACAAAGGATAGCGTGGCGCTTTCCATTGACAGTATTGGCTGACGGAGTGACACAGCAGGCCCCTCCACTACGCTCCCCCAGATTTCCTGTAGAACTTGGTGGCGCTGGCAAACTTCGTGCGTCTTTCTCTACGGAAAGCCGCACCCGTGGTTGTTGCCAGTGCCGCGAGGCAGGAAATCTGGGTGCGCTCCGGTCGGGATGACAAAGGGTGGAGCTGCGCTTCCATCAGGATCAGATGACGGTGGATGGCGGAAAGCGAAAAAAACAACCGGCTCAAGTAATCTAGTCCTATCTGTGCACGGTTGAGGTTCTTCATGAGCATTGAGAAAGAACTTGGCTACAGGGCTTCATCCGCGGATAGCCAGATGCGCGATTCGTGGCCCCGCGTCTGGTGCTTGAATCTCGTCCTGCTCTGCGCAGCATTCCTCGGCGGCTGTCACGCCCAGAATCCCACGCAAAGCCCGGCAGTCGAATTCACCAAGGTCCCACCGGCGGCGCAAGGCGGCCGGGAGCGGGTGGACGAAATCGCGGGGCGAGTCTCGGGTGCGCATCCTGGTCAGCAAATTGTTGTTTATGCCAGGAGCGGACCCTGGTGGGTACAGCCGTGGCCTGACAAGCCCTTCATTCCGATCAAAGCAGACGGAACCTGGAGCACCCCAACCCACCTTGGATTTGAGTATGCAGCCTTGTTGGTCGATCCCGGATATCACCCGCCGCCTACCATCGATACCGCTCCTATGCGGGGCGGTTCTGTCGTCACCGTACAGATGGTAAAGGGGACCGGCAGCGTGCAGATAGCACCGACAAAGCCCCTTAAGTTCAGTGGATATGATTGGAATATACGGACAATTGCAGGCGATCGTGGCGGACTCAACAACCTTTACGATGCTGATAATGCGTGGACCGATGCCGGCGGAGCCCTTCATCTGCGCATGAAGAAACGCGCCGGGCGCTGGTCTTGCGCGGAGGCGGAAATCTCACGAAGTTTGGGATACGGAACCTACATCATTGTCGTCCGGGATGTCACCCATTTGGAACCCGCCGCGGTCCTGAGTCTAAATACCTTTGATGATTGGGGAGGAGATCAACACTTTCGCGAGCTTGACGTTGAAATGAGCCAGTGGGGTGACGCCCATAATAAAAACAACGCGCAATATGGTGTTCAGCCCTTCTACATACCCGGCAACCTGGCGCCATTTACGGTGCCCGCCGGTACCCTGACGCACGTGATGCATTGGGAATCAGGGCGAGCGAGTTTTAAAACCGTACAGGGGTCGTCTGTTCATCCCGGAGCGCCCGTTGTTTCTGAACATGTCTTTACGTCACAGGTACCAACCCCGGGTCAGGAAAAATTCCAGTTTCTGTTTTACGTAGTCGAATCGCAAAAATATCCCCTGCAAAGTGAAAACGAAGTCGTAATTGAAAAGTTTCAGTATCTCCCGTGATCGACGAATGAAGGGGCCCATTCGAAAGATCGTGCTCTCGCTTGCCGTTATTTGCCTATCATGCCCGGCTCACGCGATCGATCCGAATCGATCTATTTCGCAATACCTTCGTGAGCGCTGGTTCTCTGATCGAGGCTTTAATGACGGGGCAGTGACCGCCCTTACGCAGACCCGGGATGGCTACCTGTGGATTGGTACAGATAAAGGTTTGATTCGTTTCGATGGTTCCAGTTTCCGTGCGTTTCAGCGGGCCAGTCCGACCACCTTCCCCATTGGTCCTGTGCAGGCCCTTATGACGGACGCACAGGGTGGCCTTTGGATCATCTTGCAGAGCACTCAGATCCTGCGTTACTCCCATGGAAACTTTGAGCTCGGCCATGATGAAGCCGAGTTCGGGATCACCTCGATCGCCGGCTTGAAGGACGGTACGGTTGTCTTGTCGTCGCTTGCCCTGGGCCCACTAAAATATGCTGCCAATCGCTACCAGGTTCTCACTTCTTCAGAATTGCCGGCGGAGACGGCGAACCACGCGGAGATTACCGCTGACAACATGTCCAGCCGCCTCAGTTCTGCTACCGGCGTTGCGACCCATCGCTTTGCCGAGCCAGACTCGCCGGTCATTTCGATGGCGCAGACCGCAGATGGCAAAGTATGGCTCGGAACACGGGATAAGGGGCTCTTCTACATTAGCCAGGGCCGGGTTCTCTCCAGCGGGAAAAAACTACCCAGCACCAAGGTCAACTGCTTAGTCTCCCTGCAGAACGGGGAGTTATGGATTGGAACCGATGGCGGCCTGGTCAAGCTGGCCGAGAGTACTTCGGCAGCAATTCCGCCGTCTCTCCGGAACATACCTATCCTTGCGATGATCCAGGACCGTGATGCGAATGTGTGGGTGGGCACGGCCGCCGGATTATTTCGGCTGAACGCCAACGGAGTCTCCGTAGACAGACGCAACACTCCGGTGACGGCGCTCTTTGAAGACCGCGAGGGAAATGTATGGATTGGAAGTTCCCATGGGATCGAATGCCTTCGCGACAGCGCGTTTGTGACGTACTCCCCGGCCGGCCTGAATTCGGAGAGCAGTGGGGCGATCTATGTGGACCCATACGATCGCGTATGGTACGCGCCGATCGAGGGCGGGCTGCGCTGGATGAAGGGTGAACAGAGTGGAACCGTAACCAATGACCTGCTCAGCCAGGACGTGATTTATTCGATTACCGGAAGCAAGGACGAACTGTGGGTCGGCAGACAACAGGGCGGACTGACGCACCTGCGCTTCACGGGCGCATCGTTCTCGGCCAGAACCTACACCGAGCGAAATGGTCTCGCGCAAAATAGTGTCTACACCGTTCACCAGAATCCCGATGGAACGGTATGGGCCGGGACAGTGAGCGGCGGTGTCAGCAAGCTCAACGATGGCAGGTTCACCACCTATACAGTTGCAGATGGCCTGGGCGCCAACACGGTGACTTCGATCGAAGACAGCCCCAACGGGACCATGTGGTTTGGCACCTCCGGAGGGCTCACAGAATTGGCAAAAGGCAGTTGGCGGACGTACACGACGCGCGACGGCTTGCCCGCAGATAACGTGAGTTCCATACTCCGGGATTCAGCCGGGACCCTATGGATCGGTACTACCAGCGGTCTCGCCTTCCTGAGTTCGGGCCACGTCTCGGTTGCAGGGCCTAGGGTAGAGGTATTGCGTGAACCAATTCTCGGCCTCGCGGACGACCAGGGTGGATCATTGTGGATAGCGACCTCGAACCACGTTCTTAGAATCAGCAGAGATCGGCTGTTGCAAGGCCACCCACGCAGCACTGATATCCGCGAGTATGGTCACTCGGATGGTCTGCGCGGAACCCAAGGCGTGAAGCGCGACCGGTCCGTGGTCAAAGATCTGCATGGAGATATTTGGTTTTCTTTGCACGCAGGTCTGTCCATGGTGCATCCAGCCCGCGCAAATCAGGAGGTGCTGCCCGCCGTGGCCCGTGTAGAAAACGTCCTGGTCGATGGCAATCCTGTTGCTCTGCAGGGGCCGGTTCGCATCCCTTCCTCACAACGCCGTCTCATGATCGATTACTCGGCGCTATGCCTGGTGGGTTCCGACCGGCTCCGTTTTCGCTATCGTCTGGATGGCTTTGATCACGGCTGGAGCGAGCCGGTAACTTCCAGGCAGGCCATCTACACCAATCTTGGGCCAGGGTCTTATCAATTTCGGGTTGCAGCTTCCAACAGCGATGGCGTGTGGAATGGCGTCGAAGCAACGCTCCCTTTCAGAATCGATCCGGCATTCTGGCAGGCGTGGTGGTTCCGCTTGTCATCCCTGCTTTGCCTTGCGGCCTTTACGTGGCTTATCTATCGGCTACGGCTGCACCACATCTCCAGGCAGTTTGATATGCGTGTGGAAGAGCGCACAGCCGAGCGCACGCGAATCGCTCGCGAGCTCCACGACTCGTTGCTGCAAGGCTTTCAGGGGCTACTCCTCCATCTTCAGGCTGCGCAGCACATGCTGCCGGCGCGACCGCAAGATGCCAAGCAAGCGCTCGAGAAGGTTCTTGACCAGGGAGATCAGGCCCTCGCAGAGGCGCGAAGTGCAGTCCAGAATCTGCGCGCATCCGCGGTCATCCCCAATGACCTTCCACAGGCTCTGGCTGCGATAGGCAAGGAACTTGCGGTTCCCGGCAATACAGCGCAATTCCGCGTCATGGTAGAAGGCAAAGCACAAAACCTTGATCCAATTCTTCGGGATGAAGTCTACCGCTTTGCCCGTGAGGCACTGCGCAATGCGTTCGGCCACGCTCAGGCGGAGAATGTAGAGGCAGAAATTGCCTATGGGGAGCTGCGATTTGTGTTGCGCGTCCGGGATGATGGCGTCGGCATCGATCCTAAAGTCCTCGATCGAGGCAGCCGGCCCGGACATTGGGGACTGCCTGGCATGCGGGAGAGGGCCGAAAGCCTCGGCGGGCAAATGGAAGTTTGGAGTGAAAGCGGAGCCGGGACTGAGATACAGTTGACCATCCCAGCCGCTATCGCGTATCAGGAACCTATAAAACGGGAGAGATTCCGTTTCTTTCGTAGCAAAAGGACAACCCTGCCATGACCACCAATCCCGAGATAATTCGAATACTTTCCGTCGATGACCATCCGCTGCTTCGTGCCGGGGTCGCCGCGCTCATCGGAACCCAACCTGATATGACAATTGTGGGAGAGGCAACTTCGGGCCGGGAGGCGATCGAAAGTTTTCGCACCACTCGACCGGATATAACACTGATGGATCTGCAGATGCCAGACATGGATGGCATAGACGCTATCCTTGCGATCCGCAGCGAGTTTCCCAATGCAAGAGTCATCGTCTTAACAACCTATGAAGGGGATGCCTTGGCCTATCGAGCTCTTAAGGCTGGAGCCCGCGCCTACATATTGAAGAGCCTGGTCCGGAAAGATCTGTTGAGTGCCATTCGCACAGTGCACGCCGGCCACAAGCACATCCAATCGGAGGTTGCCGTCGGTCTGGCGGACCACGCCGCCGATGATCCCTTAACGGAACGGGAAATTGAAGTCCTCACCATGATTGGGGATGGAAACTCCAACAAACTAATCGCCGATAAACTCTCGATTACAGAGCACACGGTGAAGGGACACGTCAAAAGCATTCTTTCCAAACTGGGCGCCAGCGACCGTACACACGCAGTCAAGCTTGGACTTCAGCGCGGAATCACGCGCTTGTAAAAACTCCCCTCTAAAGAGCGGTCGTTGGATAGCACCTTCTGGTCGTTCGCAGGTTGTGAGTGACCAGATACGGTAGTTTAGAGAGCCTTCGTGCAGCGCTTATTCTCCACTTTCCCCACCGGCAGGCCAGGAGTTGGACTCCTGCTCTTGCGCCTTGCTGCGGGCTGTTCTCTCATCGTTGAGAGAATCCCGATGATGCTGCCTATTCCGCCTTCTCCGTTATTGGAAATCAACGCCGTGTTGATCTGTATGGGAGTTTGCATTTGTCTTGGCCTTTGGACTCCGATTATGGGTGGACTGGAGGCGGTAGCCGAGCTGCTCATGACGATCTCCGACCCAGGCCGGTACGAAAGTCACATCCTGCTTGCCGTACTCGCCATAAGCCTCACCATGCTCGGTCCGGGTGCATGGTCGATCGATGCCCTCATATTCGGAAGGAAACGTATCACCGTCTAGGCGAACCTAGAGCGCAGCAACCGAACCATCTTCATGGAAAACAAACTCCATCGGTTTCGTGCCTCCGAAGGGATACTTGTTCAAAGCGGATTCGCTTAGTTCGAAGCCCAGGCCCGGTTTTGTGGGGAGGGGAACTCGGCCGTCCACCATGCGCATTGCCGGGAATCCAAACCATTCTGCCCAAATCTTCTCTTTCTCACCAGGTTTTACGAAGCTGCAGATTTCCTGCACTAAAAAATTGGGCATTGCGGAATCTACGTGTAATGTTGCCAGACCGCCGATGGGTCCTTCGCACGCATGCGGAGCCATAGAAATATTTGAAATATTCGCCATGGCCGCCACTTTCCAAAGTGCGGAGATGCCGCCCACATGATTAATGTCCGTTTGCAGAATGTCGACAGCTCCCATTTCGATCAACTCCCGGCAGCCGTAAGCAGTCACAAGACGTTCGCCGGTCGCGATGGGCGTGGTCGAATGGCGCGCGATGCGGGCCATGGCCTGAGGGTTTTCCGGCGGGCAAGGCTCTTCTACAAAGAGCAAGTGAAGCGGCTCAACTTCCTTGATCATGATCGAGGCCACTGCTGGGCTCATCTTGGCGTGGAAGTCAACCGCAATATCAATGGAATCGCCCAGGCCCTCGCGCACCCGCTGCATATCTTTCACTGCGCGATCGATTTTTGCATTGGTTTCGATCCATTCGTAGTCATGATCGGGAAGCCCGATCTTGAGGCATGACACGCCGTCTTTGAGCGCAGTCTCGCGCAGCTGTGTCAGATCTTCCGCCGTGCGAATGTGTTCAACATGATAGTAGCCGCGGATACCACCTGCATCGTAAGGGCCGCCCAGAAGCTGATAAACCGGAACGTTCAAAGCTTTGCCGCGAATATCCCAAAGCGCCTGATCGATGCCCGACATGGCAGACCCAATCAGCGGACCCGCGCGATAGAAAGTGTGAACATACATCGATTGCCAAAGATGTTCCACCTGCATGGGATCGTTGCCGATCAGAAAATCGCGAAAGTCCTGAATGCAAGCCATGGCCGACCCGGCTTTGCCCTCCAGCGTACCCTCGCCCCAGCCCACCAGGCCCTGGTTCGTCTCCAGCTTCACGAAGACGTACGGCCGATCGGAGTTGGGCGTCAATGAAACACCAAAGACTTTCAGGTTGGTGATTTTGATGCCCGAGCTGAGGTCACGAAACGCGTCGCTGGCCAGGGTTTGACCATTGGGATTTACCGCGTACGATGCGTCCCTCGCCTGGCCGAGAAATGGATCGCATCCGCACGAATCTGCCAGCGTGGGGCCGCCCACCGCTGCTCCCATGCGGGAACCGGGCACGGCCGCCGCCATCATCGCTGCTGCGCCAAGAAACTTCCGTCGATTCATGCGAGCCGATTCCTTTCGAACGTCTTACCGTAGCAGACGCTCTCTTCTTGCTGAAATGCCGGTTATCGATGATCTCATTGCAGCCGGACTCGCAAGTCCTTTCTTTTCCCGATCTAAAACTCGAATCGAAGGGCGAAATCGCAGGGCGCCTCACGTCTCGCTGTTGAGACCTGAGATCTGTGTAACCGGTCCCCCGAATGGAAACCCACCGAGTCATTAAGAATGGGCTATTTGGGCGACCACTGTTCGTCCGCAGAGGGACCGTAGAGCCCGGGTACGGGAATATCGTTGAGCCGCAGATAGACGCCCAGTTGCGCCGTGTGATGCACCAGGTGATCGAAGCACATGGTCCGGAAGGCCATGGAGCGCGGGTTGTGCGAGATCAGGCGCTCACCAAAGCTGAACCTCCACAACGCAGTCAGGTGGTCGTCGCTGGCCTTGGCGATCGCAGCGCGGCACTTGGCAGAAGATTCGTCCAGACGCTCCAAACAGGCTTCCCGCGTTTTGAACGTAAAGTCCGACTGAGGGCGTTTGCTGTTCGCCATGTCCATGCCTTCGTCTTCCAGAATGTAATAGCCAAATATCGGCAACGAAGCGCAGTGCATGGCGAGCCCGCCCATCTTCATCGACTTCGCATGTGGCACCCAATCAGGCTTGTCTTCGGGTACACGCTCCAGCGTACGGCGGGTGTTTGATATCTCGACGTCATAGTCCTGCAGGAGGATTTCGGCGATGGTCATGGAAGTTGGTGTCCTTTCCGGGCTCCATTGAAGTTCCGCTGGAATTTTAGCGATTTGTCGTGACGAAACGCCAGTAAGGCCACTCCAGGCATCTATATACAATACATAGGAGGGGTCGAGATGGAGCGGCGCAATTTCCTCAAACAGGCGGCGGCTGCGCTCGCCGGATGGAAGAGTGTTGCAGGCCGGGATCTTACGGCGCAAACGAGGCTGGATGGTGCTGCGGCGCATAGTCCTTTGCCGGCGGTGACCACGGTGAATGGAATTGGGCGACGAAAGCTGGGCCGGGCGGATGCTGAGGTTTCCATCATCGGCATCGGCGGCTACCATATCGGTCTCTCCAACGTTTCCGAAGCGGAGGCGATTCGCATCGTGAGAAAAGCCCTCGACGAAGGCATCAACTTCCTCGACAACTGCTGGGACTACAACGACGGCGCCAGCGAAGAACGAATGGGTAAGGCGCTGCAGGAGGGCTATCGGCAGAAAGCCTTTTTGATGACGAAGATCGACGGCCGAACGGGTGCATCGGCGCGGCAGCAGTTGGAACAATCCCTGATGCGGCTCAAGACCGATCACATCGACCTCTTGCAGATCCATGAAGTGATTCGCATGGGCGATCCCGAGCAGGCATTTCAGCCAGGAAATGTAGTCGACGTGCTGAAGCAGGCGCGGCAGGAAGGAAAGATCCGTTACATTGGATTTACCGGACACAAAAGCCCGTCGATCCACCTCCACATGATCGAAACTGCAGACCAACATGGTTTCACGTTCGACACCGTGCAGATGCCGGTGAATGCGCTGGATGAACACTACAATAGCTTCCAGCAGAAAGTGATCCCAGCGGCACAAAAGCATGGTATGGCA
>DASRRN010000288.1:0-14100 GCA_035695685.1 Acidobacteriaceae bacterium
CAGCCTGTGGAGCCCATGCATCACCTTCTCACTTTTACGGAGCGAAGCCCGATCGAAAGACGATTTCCTGAGACATGATGATTTTCTAGAGAGTGCAAGCGACACGTCTGCGATTTCCGCAAACCAAAAAAGAAGCCCGGGCTGTAGCGACCCGGGCAAACCAGAGCTATAACCAGGACGATCCTAGTAAAGGATTTTCAGGCCGAACTGAATGATACGAGGCTCGAAAGTACTGGTGATGCTGCCTCCACTGCTGGGCGCGCCGCCAAGGGTTCCGCCTAACCCGCTGGCAGGAAGATAAAGGTTGGTGTGATTGAAGGCGTTATACATCTCGGTGCGGAACTGAACCTTGAGGCCTTCCAGAGGCGTGTCGAAGTTTTTGTTCAGCGCAAAATCGGTGGTGTAGTACGCAGGGGTTCTGCCAGGGTTGCGGCTTTCGTTGCCAAAGGGGCTTAACAAACTTCCACTGGCGTTCTTGGTGGAGGGTAAGGTGAGCGCCGCGTAGTTGACGTATTGAATATACCCGCTCGACAACTTGACCCTCTCGGTCAAAGGTACCCCGGGTACGCGGTTCGGACGATACTCGTTTGCTCCACGATAAGTAGCTGCGATCTGGGGCGAGAGAGCATTGGCGGAATTCGGTGTGTAGCCAAGGTTGAAGGGAGTACCCGCCTGCATGGTATTGATCCCACTGAGCTGCCATCCACCCACGATGGTGTTCACCAAACCATTGCTTTGACCCAGGAACTGTTTTCCACGCCCAAAGGGCAGGTCGTAGACCAAGCTGGTGATGTTGGCGATGGGCAAGTTGTAGTCTGACTGAGCATAGTCGGCGGCGATGTTGTTCGCGTCCTGAGGCGACGGAGTGTTGCCTTCGAGCGAGGCGCTGGCGTTGTCCAGCGAGTGGGACCAGGTGAAGGAATTTAACAAGGTCAGGCCGGCAACCGAGCGTTGTTCATAGCGCACCTGCAGAGCTTGATATTGCGACCAGAACTCATTCACCGCGGCAGTGATGTCGCTAGGCCACTGGGTGTAGGGCCGGGCGAATCCCGCGGCAGGATTGATTTGATTGGCGTTCAGGAAACCCTGCAGCTTGACTCCGTGGTTGCCGATGAAGGCAATGTCCAGCAGACTGTTTTTCGCCACTTGGTTTTGCACGCCGATGAAGAAATCCTGCACGTAACTGTCGCGGGTGTTTTTGGGAATGTACGTAATGTTGTCGGTTGCTGGATTGAACGTGGTGGCCAGGCCTTCGGGGAAGCCCTGATCCACGGTGCGATAACCAGCCGTACCCGGCTTCGGCTGGGTTACGGAGACGAACAGCGCGTTGGGGGTATTGATGGCCAGGATGTCGCCCGAGCCGGCCCGCGTGTAATGCACGTAGCTGATGCCGTAACCGCCACGGACCACAATCCGCGGAGTGGCCGCATAGGCAAAGCCCAGCCGTGGACCAAAGTCCGCAAAATCCGGATTCACCAGGGTTTTGCCATAAACCCCGCCGGCGGAAACTGGCGTCACGCTGCTGGTAGCCGGATAACCCGGCGTGATGGTCAAAACAGTTTGCGAAACCGGATCGAAGTTTGAAAGCAGATTGTGCTGTTCCGAATAAGGCGATCCATACTCCCAGCGCAGTCCCAGGTTTAGCGTCACTTTCGGCAAAATCTTCCAGTCATCCTGGGCGTAGGCGCTTTCGATCGTCTGGCGCAGATGGGCGACGAACAGGTTGGCTAAGGAGTAGTTGTTGGTTGTACCGAAGAGAAAGTCGGCCCAGTAGTTGTCGGTGACGGCGGCGTTGATGCTGGTGCAATTCGGATTGATCGGAACCTTGACCCCGCCCACCGTCGTGCTGGGGCAAAGGCTGTAGCCGCCGGAGTAGCTGAAGGAACCGTAGAGCGGGTTGTTGTCGTTCACGGCCATCCAGATGTGCTCGTACTCATAGCCAAATTTCAGCGAGTGCTTTCCCTTGACCCAGGTGAAGTTGACCTTCGGATCAAGCAGCGCCGGGTTTTGCCATTGCGGGTTGGTGCTCTGGCGGCCAAACGGGCTGAACCCAGAGATGCTGGTGGAAGGCAGACCGCCGGAGACGGTTGGATTAGAGGGCAACCCGGGAATGGTGATCGCGTTATCGCCGATGGACAGTGAATACTTGCCGGCCTTGGTGCGCGAGAGACCGACACGGGCATCGATGACTTTATTAGCGCCCCACAAGTGGGTGTAGCCAAGCGCCACCTGCTGATCGAGAATCCGGATGGTGCCATTGGTTTGGCCATCGAGCGGGAGCAGGATGGCGGGATAGTTGACGCCTGTCTCCTTGCGATCGCTCACGCGGACAAACCACGAACTGGTTGCGTTCTGCTGGTAGTCGAGGCGGAGGTCGCCCTTATCGGAGTCATCGGTAAATGGGACCAGCTTGGAGTAGTCATTGGTCGCCAGTCCGGTCGAAGCCAGCCCACTGGTGGGCAGCCCAGGTATTTGCTTGAAGAAACCGATGATCTGCTGCGAGATGGGACTGGTGGCGCTGGCTGGAATGGGTTGGCCGGCAGGGTAAACGACTCCCGTGAGCGGGTTCTCTACGGGAACGACCAGGATGCCGTTGAGCTCGTTCTGCGTCGGGAGCGTTAACACATTCAGCGGCTTGAGGGTCTGCCGGAAACCTTCGTAGTCGACGAAGTAGAAGAGCTTGTCTTTAAGAATCGGTCCGCCGAAGTTCACGCCGAACTGGTTGCGATTGAATGTTGGCTTCTGGAACGGAATTACGTTTCCCGTGTTGCCGACGATGGTCGGTTTGAAGTAGCCGGCTGCATTGAGATCGGTGTTGCGGAGGAACTCCCACAGCGCCCCATGGAAGCGATTGGTTCCGCTCGCCGAAGCGACGTTAATCGTGGCCCCGGAAGACCGGCCGTATTCGGCATTCTCGTTGTTGGTCACCACATTCCACTGTGAGACCGAGTCCGGGGGAATGGCGATGATCTGGTTGTCGAAGCCCTGGTTGCTCTCGCCGTAGGCGTTGTTGTCCATGCCGTCGAGGAGAAAGTTATTGAACATGCTTCGTTGCCCGTTCACGTTGTAGGCGCCCTGACGCACCAGGCTGTTGATAGAGCTGGTGGTGGCGGCCGTCGGGGCTTGCCGGGAGCCGGTGACCAGCGCCAATAGGTCCGAGTAATTCCGGCTGACCAGGGGCAAAGCCTCGGTCTGGTATTGGGTAATCGTCTGGCCCCGCTGGCTTGAGTCGGTCTCAAGTTCCAGAGTCACGTCGGACACCTCGACCGAAGTTTGCGTCTGGCCGACATTCAGTTGCAGATCTATGCGCTGTCGGCTGCCGACGGAAATCGTGATGTTCTGAGCCACGGCTTCGGCGTAGTTTTTCGCTTTGGCCGAGATGGTGTAGACGCCCACATGCAGCGAGGGAATTTCATAGTCACCGCTGCCGTTGCTGGTGGCGGAGCTTGCGATGTTGGTCGCGGTGTTGGTTGCGGTGATCGATGCACCGGCCACGACCGCCCCGCTTTGGTCTCGGATGGTTCCTACCAGGCTCCCGACGTCGAATTGGGCCTGTGCAACGGAGCCCATGAACGATAGCGTCACGACTAGAGAAAGAGTGCGAATTGCTTGTCTGATAATGCTGTTCATATCCCACGACGATAGGGAATGTACGGGGAAAGGAAGTTTAAAGGACTGCAAACGACAGATGAATATAAACGATGAATGAAAGACTTACAAGGCGGCGAACAGGAAGGCCGAGTTTCTTCGCGTTAGCTCAAGAGAAGTTTCCGGTCCGTGCCCGCCACAACGCGCCGTCGATGGGATCGACCCCTTTCTGTGGTGCCTGCACGGCGGGAAATTCGCGCTGTAGCGCCGCCATCAAGGCGTCTCGAACAGGAGGAACGTTTTCCAGTATGCTGCCCGTGTAGGCGATCGGCGGGGTCCAACCCGGATCGGTTGAGGCGCGCCGCAACCTCCGGATGACCAGCCGGACTAAGTAAGCAAGATCGTCCCCTTGTTTCCGCAGGAGTGCAGAGGCTATTTCGTCGCCCTGGTCCGCACAACTCAACACCACCCCGGTCAGAGTGGAGAAGTCGGGTGCGGGAATGGTATTCGCGTATTCCACCAGGTGATGCAGAGAAGATAATTGCCAGAAATCCAGCACCGCGGGTAAAAGCAGTGTTTCTCGTTCCTCGTCCTTAGCCAGAAAGATGGCGCGCAGGCTTTCCAGGCCGATGAGGTGCCCGGATCCCTGGTCTGCCAGCGCGGGTCCCCATCCCCCCGCAGAAATGAGCTCGCCTGCGATGGTGCGTCCAACCACATTGGAACCCGTGCCTGCCATCACCAACACCCCGGCACGGCCGGGAAAGGCTGCTTCGAGCGCGATCTCGACGTCGCCCAGAATAAGCAAGCCCCCGCCGACCCTGGCGCTAATCGACTCCCGCAGCCAGTCTTTGACCAGCGGAACCGTTTCTCCCGCCGTCCCCACGCAGGTGCGGGCGACGTGGGCCATGGAAATACCTGTGCGCGCGGAAAGTTCGGCCAAAGCCGACTCCAGGTTCTGGCAGGCGGTCACCGCGTCCACGCGCATGCGCTTGATGGTGCCCGTGCGCACCCGCGCCAGCTCGCTTGTTTCATCGGCGAGCACGTAGTCTGTTTTCGTTCCACCGGCATCCAGAGCTAAAAAGAAACTCATTTGGTCATGCACTCCGGACCCGGCACGCTACGCAGCGGCAAAGTGGGCCTCAATCTCCTCGAGAGTCTTGCCTTTCGTTTCCGGAAGAAAGAAGGCCGCAGTCACCAGGTAAATCAGGGTAAAACCACAAAATAGGAAAAACATCATGGAATAACCGTACTTCCCCACCACCGGCAGGAAGATTGCCGCCAGGGTGGTCGAAACCATCTGGTTGATGACGAGTGCAATACTCATACCATTCGATCGGATGCGTGTAGGCATCAACTCGGATAGCGCGAGCCACACACAAACGCCCGGGCCCAGCGCATAAAACGCTACAAAGCCGTACAAGCCCAGCGCCACCAGCCAGCCATGCACCGCATCCGGCAGTAGACCGATATAGGCGTGCTCAATTTTGAGCGGAGCCGTCCGTGCGGCGTCGAGGTTCACAAAGGGGTCACGGAAGAATGCCTCGACTTTGGTCGAAGGCAGACTCCTCCGCCGGTCGATGGTGACAGGGGCTTCCCCGTCCCCCGAACGCATGGCCCTGGTCGTCCCGTCGAATCCTCCATAGGAATAAATCACGGTCAGGGATAACCGGTCAGGCGCGCTCCCTGCGAAAGCATTGGGAGGAAGAAGGCGCTTGGCGTCCGCCTGATTGAAGTGCAGCAGAACATTTTGATCTGGTTGTACCTCGGACTGGATCGCGTCGCGGACTTCGTACCGGTTCTTTTCCGTGCGGAGAAACAGGACGCCGACAAACAGCAGGCACACGATGATGCCCGATGTTCCCAGGACGAGCAGGAATTTGCGCCCCTTGCGATCGACCAGCGTCATGCCTACGATCGTCATCAGGAAGTTAAAACCTGTGAACAGTACATAGCCCCAGTGCGCGTTCAGATCCGACAAGCCGCTTTGCAGCAGGATGTCGGTGTTGTACCCAATAATCGAATTGATCCCCGTCGCCGTGTTGCAGAAGAGAATGACGCAGGCCAGCAGGAACGGGAGAACATATTTACGTTGCAGCAGCGAATCTTTCAACGACCCGCGCGCTACCGAGGCACGTTGGGTGGAGAGATATGTCTGCTCCATCTCCTCGAGTTCGATCCCGGCTTGCTCGCTGGTTCGGGATCGAAGCAGCGCATTGAGAGCTTGTTCCTTGCGTCCCCGCCTGAAGAGCCATCGCGGCGACTCGGCTACGAACAGGCTACCGCCCAGGAACAGAATGCCCGGGGGCATCGACATCCAGAAGATGCGCCGCCACGCCTGATCTTTCACGCTCAACAAGGCTGCCGGGGCAGTGGAACTGACAAGTCCGGCTACCCGGTAGCTGTAATAGATGCCAATGACCGCCGCCAGGAAAATGCCCAGGGTCAGGAGCCACTGAAAAGCTCCTGTGCCTTTTCCCCGATCCTGGGCTGACAGGCACTCGGCCAGGTAAAGGGGAACCACGATGCCAACCAATCCTCCGCTGACGCCTTGCAGGAGACGGCCGAAAAATAGCGGAGCGAACCCATGAGAAAGGGCGATGACCGGAATGCTCAGAACAAAGATCGCCCCGCTGATCACCATCAAGGGCTTGCGGCCTAGCCAATCGGCGAGCAGGCCGGCAAAGAGGGTGGAGAAGACGCTCCCCAGCAAAACTGCCGCAACGATGATCGAGAGCTGGCTGGCATTGAGGCCGGACGTTGCCTCCAGGTAAGGCAGCGCGCCGCCGATGATGCCGACATCCACCCCATAGAGCAGACCGCCCAGCCCCGCGACCAGGAGAAGGAGGCGGTTATACGTGCGGTTGGGATTCAAAGTGGCAGTGGTTGGCATCGTGGCGACCAGGCAAGAAGGATTGAATTCCAAACCATCAGAATAACCTGCCGCCCAAAACCTACCTATCCCGAAAGTTCGGGCTGCCACTTTTCGCAAACAGTGCCAAGAACGGGGGCTCCGCTGGTCCAAACTTGTCGAAAGGAGATCGGGGAACCCCTGGCGGAGTTGATTCACCCACCAGGGTCTTCGGTTCTGGACGGGTGCCCCGTGTTCGCCCCCGGCGTACACGGGGCGAAAACGGATTTTTCAAATGCTTTCACTCCATGTCAGAGGATTCTTGCCCTTGGTGCGGTGTTTTTGCCCGCGTAGCAAAAGCGTGGGCAGGGGCTGCGCCCCATCTTTTTCGGCCCATGTACGCGGGGGCGAACATGGGGCACCCGTCCAGGGAGGAGGCCTCATTCTCGCTCCGACGGCACCGCGACCGAATCCGCTAATTTGGAGAGCTCTGAAGCTATCCGCGGTCCAGGGAGCTAGCGAAGCCGGCGCTTGGTTTCCATCAAGGCCTGTTTGGCAGCCATATCGCTGGCAATGCCGAAGACCATGAATTCCAGCGGTCCGCTGCCGGAGTTGGCAAAGGACTGGCGTTCGCCCAGCCGCACTGGAACGGCATCCCCGCTGTGGATCTGGGCCGTCTCCGAGCCAATCGTCACGCTGCCATCGCCGGCCATCACATAGTAGATCTCGCTCATGTCCGGCTTGGAGACCGGACCAACCGTGGCTCCCGGCGGCAACAGTAGATGATCGACGTACGACCACGTGGTGTAAAACACCGTGGGGTCGAGCACCCGGCGATATTGCACCGTCCCGGTACCGCCGTTCATGTGATCGACCGGTTTCAGCAGAGATCGATCCAGGTGCATGGTAATAAAGGCCGGGATCGGGTCAAGGGGAACACCCACCCGCGGATCCTCGAGGTTAAAGGCGTCGTAAACACCCTTCATCGTGCCGACGTTGAAGTTGATCCACTCCACCGGCTTATCGGTAGCGTTATAGATGGCGTGCGAATGACCCAGCCGGGCCGGCGCGCCAGCAGGCCCTTTCAGCGTGGAAGTGCGTCCATCGATGGTGAATTGGGCTTCACCATCGAGGATGATGAACATCTCCTCGCACTGATTGTGGAAGTGGGCGCCGATACCGCTCTTGGGCTCGATCACCCCACGGTGCATGAAGAATAGATTGGTCTCGAGCGACTGGGCATCAAAGAGCGGCCGGTAATCGAGCGCCCCCGGCCCATCATGTACAGCCTTCATGTTGCGATACTTTGACGGGTCGGCGTGGGCGATTCGCTGGTCGAGCGGCACAACCGGTGTGAGTGGGGCCCGCTGAGCCAGCGACGCTGCCGACGCAAGCGCCAGTAATAGAATTGGGCTCTTGATCATTTACGTCCTCCTATTTCCACAACCGGCGGCCGCAATCCCAGGCGAGCAAGAATGACATAGACCAGGAAACCCGTCGCGAACGCATAGAGCGCCGATGGATTGTCGGCTTTTACCAAAGCTGCCGGAATTCCGGGAATATGTTCCGGCATGCCGACCAGGAAGCCGAGGATCCAGGCAATGTAGCCCGCCCAATTGATGCCGCGCCGCGGCCCGGACCATCGTCTGCCCGCCAGCAGGTAGTCCGCCACCATGGCGCCGCAAATGGGGCCAAAGGATGCAGCGATAATGCTGAAGAACCCCACCAGGTTGTCCGCCACGCCGCTAATGGCCAGGATGGCGCTGATCGTGACAGCAACGAGCGTCGACACGGGCCGGGAAATCTTGGGCAACATGGTGCTGAAGCTGTTTGCCGCGATGAACGCAGAAAAACAGGTCGGCACCAAACAGGCAGCGGCGAAAAGAAAGAACATCACCGGCGCCAGCGCTCCTACGCTGGCAATCGCGGCGGTGTAATCGAAGCTTGCTGGTCCGGCATTCCGGCCCAGGTAACCGGCAACGGAAAGAACCGAGACGCCCCCAGCGATCACGGCGCCGGCAGCAATCCCCGTCAGTCCTCCGAGAACAATGTCCTTTCGGTCGCGGTTATTCATGCCGAAATCGGTGCCCGCCGCCCCCGCGGTGGCAAAGAATCCGACGGTAATGATCAGCGCATTAACAAAACCGGTCCAAGGTTCGTTGTGCGCAGGCTGGTAATGTGGGATCCCGCTCCGGTTAGCCCACAACACGATCAACATCATCAGGAATGGAACCCAGTTCAGAAACTTGGCCACCTGGGCGACATGATGGATCCCCTTGATGGCCACCCACCCGAGGCAGTAAAGCCACACTAAGGCGATGACACTGTAGAGGATCTTCGAGGTCTGGCCCAGGCCCTTCATGATGAAACTGGTAGCAATGGCGGCATCCACTGCGACCCAGCCAACCTGCAACAGGCCCATCAGTATGCCGGGGATGAGAAATCCACCCGTAGTTCCAAAGGTAGAAGTGCCCACCACGTACAGCGTGCGACCGGTCTGCATGCCAAGCATCGCCGGCACATAGTAGTAGAGCCCAAAGCAAAGCAGCCCGGCTACTACCAGCCCCCACAAGACGACCGTGACACTGGCGTAGCCAACCGTTGGCCCGGCCAGTTTGAGGTAATAGCCGACAAATAGAAAAATGCCGAAGTAGCTGGGGAAGGTGCTCTTGTACCATGGCACCCGGGCGGTGGGTGGTACGGGAACCGACGCGCTTACATATTCCGGAACGTTACGTTCCATAGGGCTCCTTAGAGAGCGATTTAACAATGACTGCGGCCCGACAAAAGGCCGCGAGGAGTGGTTTTCCTTGGGAGAAAACCACGAAAAGTTCCTTTCCTTCGGTCTACACCAATTGTTAAACCGCTTTAGACCGCGGTGTAGTCATTCACGGAGTAGTCCGCAAAATGGCTTTCCATTTGCGGCCACACTTCCTGATGTAGATCCATGCCCACCCACTTTTTCTGCAATTCATGCGACTCGAAAGCGAGGCTAAGACGCCATTGGTCCCCTGCCTGGTTCGGACGCAACAGCTCGACGCCGCGAAAACCTTCCTGGCGGGAAATAGCAGGCCGGAAGACCTCGGTATAGGTCTTTTCCAGGGCCGCTTGTGCCCCCGGTTTCAGTTTCATATCAACGAAGAGGACGAACATCGTCACCTCACCATTTCAGTTTGAATACATCGATGGCTGTGCCACCCAGAACTTTCTCGTAAACGTCGGGCGCGAGGTCGAGCGCCTTGTACTTTGCGTATTCCACCGGCACGTTGCTGGGAAGATCCGCTCCCAGCATCACCCGGTCCGCACCGATAGTGTCGATCATCCAGCGGATATCTTCTCCGATACACCAGGATGTTTCGAGATAGAGGTTACCGCATACAGAGGCGGCGACCTGGGCTTCGGCGGTGAACACCGCGAAGCCGGCATGGGCCAGGATGATTTTCAGGTCAGGATACTTGCGGGCGGCAGGAATACAGAGCGCAGGCAATGCGAAGGGCACTCCGGGACCGGTGTGGACCATTGCCGGGACGCCGAGTCTGTGTGCGGTAGCGAAAACAAAGTCTCCATCTTCTGATAGGGGATTCACCCCATGGCCGATGGTATGCAGCTTGATCCCGACAAACTTCAGATCCCTGATGCACCGCTCCATTTCGCGCTCATAAGCATCGTGATCCCGGTGTGGAGTCACGCTGGCTATGCCGAAGAAGCGCCCTGGATGCCGCGCGCACAGATCGGCAATGCGGTCGTGCGTTTTCGAAGCCATGGTCGCTCCGGGATACGGCTGTACGATGGTCGCATCCACCCCGCATTCCTCCATGCGGCGGAGGATATCTTCCTCAGTAGCAAGCAGGCCAAAAACGCAGCATTCGCCCAGGTGGGCATGGGTGTCAATCTTCTTGGTCATGAACCTCTCCGTATTCATTTCAGTGTCCGTGCGGGAAATCGCCTAACTCGGTATCGAGCACGTTCTTCTGGGCAGAGATGCCGACCACCATGAGCTCCAGGTCTGCTGATCCGTTGTTGGTGAAAGAGTGGGCTTCGTTGAAGCGAATGGGCACACCATCGCCCTTGTGGATGGGAGCGGACTCCGCGTTTACCTGCACCTCGCCCTCACCATTGAGCACATAAAAGATCTCTTCCACGCCCCGATGGTAGTGCTTACCGATGGACGCGCCCGGTGGAATGAGGATGTGATCCACGTACGCCCAGTTGGTCAAAAACACATCCGCATCGAGCGCCCGCCGGTACTGTACCGTCCCTTGGCCTCCGAGATAATTCGGGATGGGTTTCAGGAGCGTCTTATCCAGGTTCATGGTCATGAACGTTGGGATCGCGTCCTTGGGAGCGCCGACCCGCGCATCGTTCAGATTGAAAGCATCGTAGTGTCCCTTGATCTGGGCCACGTTGATGTTCATAAATTCGACCGGTTTGTCGGAGGGGTTGTAGATAGCGTGGGAGTGGCCCATCCGGCAGGGCGCCCCCACGGTTCCCTTCAGCACCGAGGTTCGGCCGTCGATGGTGAATTCTGCCTGTCCATCAAAAACGATGAACATCTCTTCGTTGGTGTTATGGAAGTGTGCTCCCACTCCTCCGCCGGGCATGATCTCGCAGCGGTGCATGAAGTTCAGGTTCACGTCCATTGCGGAGGGCGGGACGAGAAGCTCGCAGGCCATATCGCCGGCACTGTTGTGGGAACGGCTGTGGTGGTACTTGCTGGGGTCGGTGTGACCGATCCTGTCCGCCAGGGGAGTTTGCGCCCACAGCGAAGAGAGAGGGAATAGGGCAAAGGCACAAAGAATCCGTAGCAGGTACACGGGTCGCATCATATCGTTTCCTCGCATGCTTGTCAGTCGGGGCACAAGATGGCGCCCTCTGCTTAAGCCGCCCAAGAATATATTTGGGGGATGGGAGCGTCAAGACAAAAGCTGAACCTGTGCGCAGAAAACTAAACCAAAATCCTCTTTACCGATGTTTATTCCGGAAATTGGATAAAGCGGTTTGAGACCAAACTTCAAAGGCTGCAGGAACAAGGTGTTCCACACGGCTTTACAGGCCGCGAAAAAACTGATTCGTTTGAAGGGTAGGGGCTATTGAGGGCTCTCATCTATCCCAGCCGATTTTCATCTTCTGGGATGGTTCCCCGTCCGTCAGGCCTTCTTTAGATCCGCGGCGATTTGATCGGCGGTCGCCTGGACTGCGGTGATAATCGCCTCTTCCTGTGCTTTGTCCTTCAGCCGTGTCTTGGGCATCGAGGAGCTGATCGCCGCAGAAACCTGTCCGTTCGGCCCGAAAATAGGCGCGCAGAAGCAGATACCGTCATAGGCGCACTCCTCTCGATCGATAGCATATTTCTGCAGCCGGATATCCTCATATTCCCGGCTCAGATCCTTGCGATCGGTAATGGTGTGCTTGGTGAATCGGTAGGTGCCAAAGCTCCGCAACAATCTTTCCCGTTGCTCCTGCGGCTGAAAGGCGGTGATCGCCTTGCCCAGGGAACTGGCGTTGGGAGGCAGAATGTGACCGACAACGTTGCTCATTCTGATCACGTGGGGGCTTTCCACCACCGCGATGACTTCGACTCGGTTCTCGAACAAGGCCGCCAAGGTAGAGGTCTCGGCGAGTTCGCGGCTCAATGCCTCCAGGCAGGGCACCCCCACGCGATGCAGCTTACCCAACCACTGGGTCGGCGTGACCGCGTGGATTCCCGGGGCCAGGATGTATTGCCCCCGGCCGTCGACCACTACACAGCCGAGGGTTTCAAGGGTACGCAGAATTCGAAACGCCGATGTTTTTGAGAGTTGGATGTACTGGGCTATGTCGTTCATGGACATCGGCTTTAGCTCGGCCTGGAGAAATTCCAGAACCTCCAGCGCCTTGCCCACGGCGCGGGAGAAGTACTGATCTCCGGCGCGCGACTCGGTAGCGGTCTCGGCCTTTGCCAGGTTGGGTGACCCAGCCTTTGCCGGCCGAGCGGTCTTGGTCTTCACCATAGAAGTCGACTTCATGATAGCGGAACCCGTGAGCACGCAGTGGGCAGATGATAGCGGAACAAGTACCGAATTGTCGATTAATTGTTAGCATTCCGAAACTTTGTTCAAAAAAGATTGCGCATCGTTCATCCGCAGTGGTATAGGTTTCTCCGCACGATTTTAGGAGGCGAGAGCTGTGGTCAAAAAACACACAACGCAAAATGTGACGTGGCTGGCGAAAACGCTTTGTTCTATGGCGGTAATTTTCTTGCTGTGCTCGCGGTGTCCCGCCCAGATAGCAACCGCCGAGTTGAGCGGCAACGTCCTCGATGCTTCGGGGGCGGCGGTTCCCAACGCGGCCGTAACTGCCACCAATGTAGCGACCACAATTGCCCACAAGACCGTCAGCGGGAAGAATGGGGACTATGTGCTCACTGACCTTCAGCCAGGAGACTACACTCTGACCGTCGAGGCCCCGGGCTTTCGCAAACTTGAGCAGACGGGCGTGAGTCTTCAGGTCAATCAGCAGGCCCGCGTCGATCTGCCGCTGCAAGTAGGCCAGACTGCCGAAACAGTCAGCGTGACTGGCCATCCGCCGCTGCTCGAATCCGAGTCTTCTTCTGTAGGAACGGTGATCAATCGGCAGCTGGTCAACGAGTTGCCGTTGAATGGCCGCAACTTCGTCCAACTCGCGACGCTCAGCCCCGGGGTAACCGGCGTTGGCGAGTCCGCCAGTGGAACCATCATGAGCGGCACTCGGCCGGACGACCGCCGCGCCAGTTCTGAGATCTTCTCCAATGGTAACCGCGAAGGCGACAATAACTTTCTTTACGACGGCGTGGATAATAACGAGCGCCTCACGCTCTCTGTGACCCTTCGCCCGCCCATCGATGCGATCCGGGAGTTCAAGATTCAAACCAATCTATACAGCGCCGACGTAGGCCGAAACTCAGGCGCGGTGATTGACGTGATCAGCAAGTCAGGGACGAACCAGCTCCACGGAAGCCTCTTCGAGTTCCTGCGCAATTCGGATGTGGATGCGCGCACCTACTTCAATACTGCGGGAACCAGTTTTCCCTCGTTCCGCTTGAATCAATTTGGCGGCTCCCTGGGGGGACCTGTGGTGATTCCCAAGGTCTACCACGGTAAAGACAAGACGTTCTTCTTCGTAGACTATGAAGGCTTCCGCAATACCGTGCAGATATTCGAGCGTGGCAACATTCCCACCCTGCGCATGCGGACCGGCGACTTTGGCGAGTTGCTCCCGAGTACACTCATTTACGACCCTTTGACGACCATAGCGAATCCCGCGAACCCCGGCAATTTTATTCGCACGCCCTTCCCCAACAACGTGATTCCCCAGGATCGCTTTGATCCCATCGCGTACAAGATGATCAACGCCTACCCCATTCCGACAAGCACTGCCCGGCTCAACAATTATTCGCAGGCCAGGATCCAGGTCCAGGACTATGACCAGGGTGATGCCAGGGTGGACGAACAGATCACGGCCAAGGATTCCATCTTTGCCCGTTGGTCGATCCAGAACACAACCACCATCTCTCCCAGCACCTACGCGCAAACCACTATCCCGGGAATCTCAACTCCGGTAAGTCTTAGTGATGAGGCGTCGTTTGCCGGAACCTCATTCCAGCCGACACAGCATGTGGCGACAAGTTACGTCCGCGTCTTCACCCC
>DASRRN010000289.1:0-3477 GCA_035695685.1 Acidobacteriaceae bacterium
CGGTTACAGGCGCAAATCCCGCTCAGCCCCTTTGCCGGGCCGGAGTTCCAGGACCGGGACGGTGTTGCTTTGCGCGGAGTCATGCCCAGTGGGCTCGCACTCACATCCAACCGCTTATATGTAACCGAAACAGGAATCAATGCCCTGGGGGTGATCGACATCAGCGAGGGGCGTCTGCTCGGTCATCTGCCCGTGGGATGGAGCCCGTCAGCGGTAGCGCTTTCTCCGGACGGCGGCATGATTTACGTAGCCAACTCCAAGGGCAAAGGAAGCGGCCCCAATGCCGGTAGCACATTCAACCCCGCTCTCCACGGAGCCTACATCGGGGAGTTGGAGTTGGGGAGCGTCTCGGCCATCCTCGCCAGCGATGCCGAGCATGCACAAGAGCAATCCGCTATCGTAGTCCGGAACAATACTGCTGCGCGCATGGAAAACAGCCCTCTGCCGCATCTGCAGCACGTCTTTCTCATCATTCGCGAGAATCGTACCTTCGACGACGTTTTTGGCGACCTGGCTGGGGCGGATGGAGATCCTGCCGTGGCGCGCTACGGCATGCATGGTCAAGTAAAGGGCAATCCTGGGATGCAGGATCTGCATGTGACGCCAAACGCTCACGCCATGGCGGCGCGATTCGCTACCAGCGATCATTACTACACAGACAGTGACGTATCTGTCGATGGTCATCGCTGGGCGATCGGTATTGCGCCGACGCCCTGGATGGCGCAGGCATGGCCGTCAAGTTATGGCGGGCGGAGGCATGGGAACCCTTTCAGCAAGGCGCCGGGACGGCGTGCTCTAGGCGGCGCTACGGATGGGCCCATGCCGGAAGACGAACCTGAGTTCGGATCCCTCTGGGAGCACGTGAGCAACAGTGGGCTTAAGGTGATGAACTATGGCGAGTCCCTGGAAGTGGAAGGCATGGATGAGATGGTTGGGTCAGAACCGGAGGGGCAGCGGTTATTCCTGAATGCCCCGATTCCACAAGCCGTCTTCGCGGCGACCGACCGTAACTTCGCAACCGCGAACATGGGTATTCCCGACATCGTTCGCAGCGAGGAGTTCCGCAAAGATTTCGGCGCACGATTGGCGGCAGGTGATGTTGCGGCAATGACCGTCATACGCCTGGGGAACGATCACACGGCCGGCCCGCGCCCCGGCGATGGGTATCCGTTGCTTGAGTCTTATGTGGCCGATAACGATCTCGCGCTGGGGCAAATCATCGAGACTCTCTCGCACAGCTCCATCTGGAAGGACACGGCGGTTTTCGTTACTGAAGACGACCCGCAAAGCGGTGTGGATCATGTGGACGCTCATCGCAGTGTTCTGCTGGTCATGAGCCCCTATGTTCGCAAGGGCTTTCTCTCGCATCGCCACAGCAGCATGGGCAGTATTCAGAAAACAATCTACGAACTACTTGGCCTCGGACCACTGAACCTTGAAGATGCCCTGGCTTCGGACCTGAGCGACATGTTCACGGCAACGCCCAACCTCGCGCCGTACGTTGCGTTGCCGGCAGATCTGCGGGTGTTTGATCCGGCACACGCCCGCATCGCCAGACCGAAGACAGCCAAAGAGAAGGCAGACCTGGCGGATATCGACGACAGCCAGAAGATCCGTAAGACTTTCCAGAAGAGACAGCCGATCCACTCCGACCAACCAGCGACCATGCCTAAACAACAATGAGGCGAATTGGGCGAGTGATCAGAATCGCCATTCCACCTTGGCGTAGGCGCTCCGCTTGATTAAGGTGCTCTTGGTGCTGCCAGTCGAATCGACGAATTCTTCGTGCCGGTCTCTCAACAGATTCTGGCCGGCCAAGCTCAGAATTACCTTTTCACTGAGTGACCACAACAGCACGGTGTCGAGACGGGTATACGAGGGCTCTTCCGGATCGGTCAAGCGGCCCACAAAGTAGGCGGATGCATCCCAGGAGAGGCCACGTACCAGATCAAGATGCGAGCGAAGCTGTGCGGCGTTGGCCGGGGTGCTTCCCTGCAGTTCGCTCACGGACCTCGTGTCCTGGCTTGCGGGAGCCAAATGCATGTGTATCTGCTCGAAGGCGTAGCCAGGGTTCAGAGTCCAGCGGCGCGCAGCTTTCCAGTTCACCGCGATCTCCATGCCGTGGCTCTCTCCATGCATCAGGTTGGCGGTAGTCAAGGGCAGAACAAGATGAGGGGACGGCGTTTCCACGAAAAACGGCGTCGAGGGCTCGCTCGTGTTCTGATGGGTGTCGTGCCTGTAGTAAGCAGTAAAGTCGATCGACAATCGTTCCCTGACCATCGTCCGATAACCCATTTCGTAATCGGCGGACTCCTCGTTGCCGACGAGCGGATTGCCGAAGAGGGTCACCAATACGGGAATTCCTCCGGGACCTGCAAACGCTCCAACTGCTGCGCGGAGGGCGGCATCCGTCTCACTGGGGGTCCGATCCGTTCTCGAGATGGCTGCCCACATGGTGCGGCGCTGAGTGGGTGTCCAGGCCACACGGGCGCTGGGCATGGCGCCAAAGCCCGTATAGTGGTTGTGCTCCAGCTTCGCCCCGAGCGTGAGCAAGAGGTGATCCGGAACGATCGCCACTTCGTCCTGGATGAACGAGCTGAACAGTTGCGTGTTGAGGTTAGCGGGAACGAGTGAGACGCTGTAAGATCCGTCGGATCGCGAGATCGAAAAGCGATACGTCCCTCCCCAGACAATCCTCTGCCGAGCCCATACGTTCAGGTTGTGCTGAAAGTCGACATCGAATGTGTGCCGACCCTCGCGTAGTTGATCATTGCGTTCGTAGGTATCGTAGGAGATCTGGAGGCTGGTGTTCGAGCGGGCAGACGAGGCATGATCCCAGACACCCTGGAGGAAGCCGCCCCCAACATTGGCCATCAGCCAGAAGTCCTGCATGGTGGGGCTGGGAATGAGCACAAACTCGCTCGTAGGAATGCCCTCGCGGGCGCTGTAAATGTCTCCCTGGAACATCAGGGTGTCTTTCGAAGAAAGCACACTATCGCTGCGAAAGCCTCCGCGAAACATCCGCCAGCCATCTCCTCCGTCCGCGCCCGTTTTACTGGGAAATTCGGGTTGGTTGAGATATTTCGTGTACGCGCGGTAGTCCAGGCGCTTACCTACTCTGCCGCCATATTGGATGGTTCCAAATCCCTGCTCGACGTTCCCGCCACCGGCAACCAACTCTGCGCCTTGAGTTGCGGAAGACTTACTGGTGATTATGTTGACGACACCATTTACGGCATTCGCTCCCCAGATCGAACCGCCTGGGCCGCGGATGACCTCGATTCTCTCAACGTTTCCCAAAGGAAGGTCCAAAACGTCCCAGAACACGCCACCGAAAGTGGGCGTGTATACAGTTCTCCCGTCCATCAGCACCAATAGTTCGTTGCTGAATCGCGCATTCAACCCGCGCGCGCTCACTGCCCACGTATTGGCGTTGATCCTGGCCACATCCAGCCCGGGAACCATTCTCAGCAGATC
>DASRRN010000290.1:0-4672 GCA_035695685.1 Acidobacteriaceae bacterium
AATTGCGCAAGAAGTCCAGGCCCATCCAAAAATACGAACCTACCTCGATTGCAGCTGTTTTGGTTTGTATGAAGGCAATCTGGTGAGCGCAGTGCAAATCGATCATAGCCGGCCCAATACGGAGACGCTGTTGCACCTGCGCGCCGGCAACGTAGTGGTCGCCACGGGCGCCTTCGAGACCCAGTTTCTTTTTGCCAACAACGATTTGCCTGGCGTCATGCTCTCGACCGCGGTAGAGCGGCTGGTCCATCGTCACGGGATCGTGCCCGGCAAAAGGGCGGTGCTCGTCGGAGACACTCACAGGTGCGCGCAAGTGCAGATAGACCTCCAGGGCGTCGGGGTGGAAGTGGTGGCCAGCCTGCCCATAGAATCTCTTGTCAGTGCCAGGGGCCCGGATCATGTCACTGGAGTGGTAACCGATACAGTTACCTATGACGCCGACTTGCTGGTGATGTGCGGTCCGTTAATTCCGGACGTTGGCCTTTTGGCCAAGAATCGTTCGCAGACGGTGAGCGTCGTGGGTGCGGCGGCGGGGGAGGGTTCCACCAACCACACCTATGTTCTTCCATCGTCGGCCCAGTCTACGGATGCAATCGCCTGTCTCTGCATGGATGTTTCCGGCCGCGACGTCGTGCAGGCAATCGAGGCCGGTATGGGCCATATCGAACTGATCAAGCGCGTAACCAAGCTGGGCAAGAGCGCCTGCCAGGGCCGCATGTGCCAGACGGCTGCCGTTCATCTCTGCGGGCAGATCACCGGGCAAACCATAGCCCAGGTGGGCACCACGGTTGCCCGGCCTCCTGCCCCGCCGGTCACGCTCGGCGCACTTGCCGGCATGAGACACCATCCGGTGCGGCGGACGCCAATGCATGATCAACATGGGCAGCTGGGAGCGGTCTGGATGGACTTGGGTGATTGGAAGCGGCCACGCTATTACGACCCGGCTGGCACTGGTAATCAGGACAAATGTGTCGAACAGGAGTACCGCGCCGTGCGCGAACGCGCTGGCGTGATCGACGTCAGCACCCTGGGTAAGATCGAGGTCAAAGGGACCGACGCCGGCCGCCTGCTCGACCTGGTCTTTACTCACAAATTTTCTGACTTGCCGATCGGACGGGTGCGCTACTCGGTTCTCTGTGATGAGTTGGGAACCATCGTCGACGACGGAACCATCTCCCGCATGGAAGAGCAGCGTTACTTTCTTACCACCACCACCGGCAACGTGGACTTTGTGCATCAGTGGCTCGAATGGTGGGCCGCGGCGGCGGGCTGGAAGGTCACCATCATCAACCTGACTGCGGGCCTCGCCTCCATGAACCTGGCCGGCCCCTTGGCGCGCGGGGTGTTGGCCCAACTAACCGATTGCGATCTTTCCTCGGCAGCTTTTCCTTACATGGATTGGCGCCAGGCAGCCGTGGCCGGCGTCGCAGCCACCATGATGCGCATCGGTTTCGTGGGCGAGGTGGGTTGGGAAATCGTGGTCGCGGCCGAGTACGGAAGTTATCTCTGGGAACAGGTGTTGCAGGCAGGCGTCGCCATAGACGTCCGTCCCTTTGGGGTGGAGACGCAGCGCGTACTGCGCCTGGAAAAAAAGCACATCATCGTGGGCGTGGATACCGATGGTCTCAGTAATCCCTATGAAGCAGGCATGGCATGGGTGGCGAAGCTCGATAAGGCAGATTTTATCGGCAGAGTTGCCTTATCGCGGCTGAAGCAGAGCCCGCTGGAGCGCATGCTGGTGGGCTTTGAAATGGAAGGAACCATTCCGCCTCCCGATGGCTCCCCGATATTGGTCCAGGGCAGACCGGTCGGTTGGGCTACCAGTGTCCGCTTCTCCTGGGAGAAAAAGAAAATCATTGGCATGGCATGGGTAACGCCTGCCGAAGCCAGGCAAGGCACGCCGATTACTCTCCGCTGCGATGCGGTCGATTACTCCGCGCATGTGGTCGAGCAAGTCTTTTACGACCCCACCGGCGATCGGCTGAAGATGTGATGGAACGTCGATCGGCATTGCACGGTTGTCATCTGGGGGCCGGCGCCCAGCTGAATACTTTCTTCGGTTGGCAGATGCCCGCCAGGTATACCGACGCATCGAGCGAGCTTGCACAGGTGCGTACTTCTGTGGGCATTTCCGATGCGAGTTACCTCTTCAAGCTCGATGTCCGAGGTCCAGCTCCCGAGGCGCTCTCCGGCCGGGTGTGGACGCTTACTCCTACCCACTCCTTAATCACATCGTCTCAGCCTATTGACTTCGCCCCCTCGTCATTGCTCACCGACCTTACTTCCCTCTACAGCGCGATTCTGTTGGCCGGCCCAAAATCGAGAGACACCCTGCAGAAGCTGACTACGTTGAATGTGAGCGAGTCCGCCATGCCTGCGGGAGACGCTCGCCAGACACGCCTGGCTCATGTAAACGCCATCATCCTCGCCATCATCCTCAATGACCAGAGCTTTGACCAGGGCTTTCTCATCTTGAACACCCGCGACGTGGCGGAGCATGCTTGGCAGGCGTTACTGCACGCAGGAGCCAGCCCTTTCGGGATGCTGGCACAGCAGCAATGGTGGAACCATGCATCAGCCTGAACTAAGGTCAACCTACGATGTGGCGATCATTGGCGCGGGCGTTCATGGACTCGCCGCGGCGTACTACCTGGGAAAGATTCACGGTATTCGCAACGTGGCTTTACTCGAGAAAGGCTATATCGGGTGCGGGAACAGCACTCGCAACACCGCTATTTTGCGCTCCAATTATCGTACTTTTCCGGGCATCGCCTTTTATGACGCGTCGCTTCGGCTGTACGAGGGCCTCACTGAGGAGCTGGGTTGCCCGCTTGATTTCAACCAAAGCGGACATTTCACCCTGGCGCATACCGACTCTTCCATCACCGGGCTGAGAATCCGAGCGGAAAACAATCGGCTGATGGGGGTCGACAGCCGCATGGTTGATCGGGACGAACTGCGGCGAATGGTACCCGCAATGGATATGTCTGATCGGCCCCGGCTCCCGATACTCGCTGCCCTCTACCATCCCCCCGGCGGGACCATCGGGCATGATGAAGTGGTGCATGGTTATGGTCACGCTTGCGACGCTATGGGTATCGAGGTCCACCAATTCACAGCTGTGACGGGGCTCGAGGTGGTGGGCCGCAAAATCGTCCGTATTCGAACCACGCAAGGTGACGTATCTGCCGGCGCCATTTTGAATGCCACTGCCGGATGGGCCACAACCATTTCAGATATGGCAGGGGTGTCGCTGCCCATCGTGAGCCAGCCTCTGCAGGCTTGTGTCACCGAATTGATCGAGCCATTCCTGGACTACGTCATTGTTTCCTCGAACCTGCACGTCTACGTGAGCCAGACAGCCAAGGGCGAGCTGGTGATTGGTTCCGAAGTCGATCCGTACCAAACCTACTGCACACGCTCCACGCTGCCTACCCTGGAGCAGATGGCGACCTATACTTTGGAGCTGTTTCCTCAACTCCATGGCGTCAAGATTCTTCGCCAGTGGGCCGGGGTATGTGACATGACGCCGGACTACGCCCCTATCATGGGTGCGGCCGGCGACATCGATAACTTCTTTATGGATGTGGGCTGGGGCACCTGGGGGTTCAAAGCCGGCCCGATCGCCGGCAAGTGCCTGGCCGAGACCATTGCCACCGGCAAGCCCGCAGTCTTGATGGAACCATTTGCACCGGCTCGATTCGCGAGCGGCAAGTTGCTGGGAGAAAAAGCTGCCGCCTCGGTCTCGCAATAGTGCGGAAGGGTGCGGCAACAGCAGGTCCCTCCACTACGCTTCGCTCCGGTCGGGATGACACGATAGCTTGCGGGAAGCAACCGCCCGACGCAAAACAATTGTGTCATCCCGACCGGAGCGAAGCGTAGTGGAGGGACCTGCTGTTGAGAAAGTAGATTGATCTACGGAGGCATGATTTTGACAACAGATCTAAAGGCACTCATCCAGGAAAAAGGCGTTGAGTATTTTCTGTGTTCCTTCGTCGAAATGAGTGGCATCCCCAAGGCCAAGCTAGTTCCCGCTACTGCGCTGGACGACATGGTGACCCACGGCGCCGGCTTCGCCGGCTTTGCCGCGGGGAACGTTGGCCAGGGCCCTCATGACCCGGACCTGGTATCTGTTCCGGATATGCAGGCCATGATGGTGCTGCCGTGGAGAAAAAACATCGCTTGGGTTCCAGGAATGCTCCAGGTCGAGGATCAGCCATCGAAGTACTGTCCCCGTAGAATCCTGGCTCATCAACTCGAGATTGGACGCCAACGCGGTTACGAATTGATGGTGGGAGCCGAGCCGGAATTCATGTTGCTCAAGCGCGCGCAGGATGGCTCCTGTACGCCATGGGACGCCATGGATAACGCGCCCAAGCCCTGTTACGACCTGCGCGCCCTCAATCGCAACCTGGACCTCTTGACCCGGTTGCTTGGGTATATGCAGGAGCTGGGTTGGGAGCCTTATGCAGCCGACCACGAAGACGCGAACTGCCAATTTGAAATCAACTGGAAGTATGCCGATGCGCTGACTACCTGCGACCGGCAGATTTTCTATAAGTGGATGGTCAAAATCCTCGCCGAAGAGCAGGGCCTCGTGGCCACCTTTATGCCCAAGCCATTTGCCAACCTCACCGGCAACGGTTCGCACTGCCACTTAAGCCTCGCGGAT
>DASRRN010000291.1:0-6118 GCA_035695685.1 Acidobacteriaceae bacterium
ACTGCCGGAAAAGGAATCTCTGGAACATTGCCTTTCGGTGATTCGTATGAGTGCATAGAGGACTTCTCATGCAAACACTGCGGCAGGATATCGCGTACGCGCTGCGACAGATGCGGCTGTCTCCTGTCTTTACGCTGACGACGATGTTGACGCTGGCATTGGGGATCGGCGCGACGACGGCCATATTCTCGCTGATTCACACGGTCATGTTGAAGTCGCTCCCGGTGGTCGATCCGTCGCGACTGTACCGGATTGGCGATGGACTAGATTGCTGCGAGGAGGGGACCCCACAGGGTAACTGGGGGATGTTCTCGTATCCCTTTTATCTGCGGATGAAGCAGAATACGCCGGAGTTCGAAGAACTGGCCGCGTTTCAAGCGGGCGGATGGCAGTTCAGCACGCGAAGGGGGGAGAGCGACCGCGTGGCAAAGCCGCTGCGCGGCGAGTTTGTCAGCGGCAATTATTTTTCTACGTTCGGCGTCGGTGCATTCTCCGGGCGGACCATTGTTGCCTCCGATGATCAACCGTCATCGGCTCCGGTCGCCATGCTCAGCTATCACGCCTGGCAGCAAGAGTATGGCTCCGATCCACGGGTGGTGGGTTCGACGTTCATCCTCAACGGCCATCCTTTTTCGGTCGTCGGCATTACGCCGCCGGGGTTCTTCGGGGAGACGCTGCGCAGCGATCCCCCGGCGATATGGATCCCCCTTAACCAGGAGCCGATGCTCAATGGAAACAATGCTTTACTGCACCGGTTTGGTGCGTGGCTGCGGGTGATTGGACGGCTGAAGCCGGGGGCTTCTCCAAATGCACTGCCCAGCCGGCTGACGAATCTGCTGCGGGGATGGCTGGTGAACGAGGCCGGCTTTCCGGCGGAGTGGATGGCGGGCATTAAAGCGCAACTGCCGAAGCAAAAGATAAACGTCGTGCCGGCAGGGACTGGTGTGGCCGTGATGAAGGCGGACTACTCGGCCAGCCTGAATATTTTGCTGGGGGTGTGCGGGCTGGTGCTGCTGATTGCCTGCGCAAATATCGCCAATCTGCTGCTGGCGCGAGGCGCAGCGCGCCGAGCGCAGAATGCAGTGAGGCTGGCGCTGGGCGCATCCAGAAGACGGCTGGTGCGGCAATCGCTGACCGAAAGCGTGGTGCTTTCGGTTATGGGCGGCCTGCTGGGGTTGGCGGTGGCATTTCTGGGTGTGAAGTTGGTGGTCATGCTGGCGTTCCACGGGGCGCGGTATGTGCCGATCGATGCGGCTCCGTCGTTGCCGGTGCTGGGGTTTGCGTTTCTGCTGTCATTGCTGACCGGGGCGCTGTTTGGAACGGCTCCGGCCTGGCTGGCGACGCATGCCGAGCCAGCGGAGGCGATGCGCGGGACCAACCGTAGCACGAAGGACCGCTCGTCGTTTTCGCAGAAGTCCCTGGTGGTAATGCAAGCGGCGCTGTCTGTTGTGCTGTTGGCAGGCGCAGGATTGCTGACGAGGAGTTTGCAGAAGCTGGAGCATCAGGATTTTGGTTATAAGACAGACCATCGTGTGACGATCAGCCTGACGGCGCCGTTCAACTCGTATCCGCAGCCGAAGCTGGACGCGATGTACCGCGAGTTGCAGGACCGGCTGGCGCATCTTCCAGGCGTGGAGCGGGCAGCATTGGCGCAGTACACACCCCTGCAGGATAACTGGGGCGAGATCGTGATTCGACAGGGACATGGGATGCCAAATATGAACGACGATATCGGCTCATCGTGGGATCACGTGGGTGCCGGGTACTTCGAGACGCTGGGACAGAAGATTTTGCGCGGCCGCTCGATCACTGAGGACGATACGGCGTCGACGGAGAAGGTTGCAGTGGTGAATGAGGCGTTCGTGAAGAGATTCTTCAAGCCAGGAGAGGAACCCCTGGGGACCCTCTTTGGGTTGGATATGCCGCAGTACGGCGCTACTTACAAAATTGTAGGGGTGGTGCGGGATGCCAAGTATCAGGATCCCGCGGGAAAGGAGCCGACCAGACCGCTGTTCTTTGTGCCCCTGGCGCAGCGGGTGCAATATGACCAGCCCCTGATGCAGATGCTGGACGATAACACCCACTTTATCGAAGGGGCGGTGCTGCAGCTACACGGCAGCATGGAGGGACTGGAGGCGGAGGTACGGCACGTGCTGAGCGACGTCGATTCTAACCTTACGCTGTTGGGAATACGGACGCTTGAAGATCAAGTGGACTCGAGTTTTGACCAACGGCGTGCGGTGGCGCAGATGATAGGGCTGTTTGGAATACTGGCCCTGGTGCTGGCAGCGGTGGGACTTTATGGCGTGACGGCGTACACGGTTGAGCGACGGACGAGTGAGATTGGGGTGCGCATGGCGCTGGGGGCGAACCAGATGAACGTGATCCGAATGGTGCTCCATGGGGCGTTTCTACAAATAGTGGTTGGGTTGGCGATCGGTATTCCGCTATCACTCGGATGCTCTCGCCTGATCGCAGCCCAGCTGTACCAGGTGAAAGGATGGGATCCGCTGGTGTTGGGCGGGTCGGTGCTGGCGCTTGGTTTGTGCGCGCTGGTTGCCAGCATCATTCCGGCGCGGCGAGCAGCCTCTATCAATCCGGTGAATGCGTTGCGTACGGAGTAAACGCCAGACCATCAGACAATGCGGAAAAAGGGGATGGTTTTGGAGAAACGAAATGCCAGAGGATCTTGCTGGGGTGCCCGTCCTGGTAATTTTCAGCCGTCCCCGTTCGGCAAGCTCAGGGCAGGCTCTGCGGGACTAGATCATCGTTTTAGAGGCCCGAATCATGTCGGCCTCGAGAGTTGTTGGTTGATTCGGCATAAAGCTTTCGAAGGGCTTCGCCCGTCGTTTTCGTCCCACGTACGCCCCACGGCACGCCGGGGCAGGTGGAGCGAACGTGGGGCACCCGTCCCGTTCCAACTACTCCTGTCTGGTCCCGCTAGGACACAGACTCCTGCGGGACTGATGCGTCGGGCGACCTGGGGTCCTTTTCTACCCCCTGCTACCGGTCCATTGGCGTTGTAAAGGGGTGCGAGATAGATTCCGTGCCGCGCGGCAATTGTCTCGATTTCTTCTACCCGCTCCGGGATGATGAATCCTCTTCCCTGAGAGAAGGGCTCGAAGCGGTGCTCCAAAGCAAGGGCCATACCTTCGAGTAAGCATCCATGGACTACATCCGGGAATGGATGCCGATTCAGGATTCCATGAAAATCCGGGGTGAAGCTCAGTCCGCCGGTGACTTGGCCCAGACCTCCGAAAAACACTTTGGCGCCAGGCATTTCTGCTCCGGGGGAGAGATTCTTCGGATAGCCCGCATCGCAAATGATCGCGTCGGGCGCGATCCTGCCCAAGAGAAGCGATGGGGAGGCCAGACTCGCTGCACAGATCACGACATCAGCCGGCGTAGAGAATTGCCGAAGATCGGTCGCCATCTCTACCTGAACTCCGTCGGCTTCCAGCTCCGCAGCCAGCCTGCGTAGCCGCTCCAGGTTGCGCGCGTGGAGCAGCACACGCTTCACGCCGCGCGCCAAACACCGGGCACAGCCGGAACCCAAATCCCCGGTTGCCCCCACGATGAGCAGCGTCGATCTGCGGAGCTTCCGGCCCTCGAGCGCGCACATCTTCCTGATGCCCTGGACGATGAAACCAACGGTCAACGTATTGCCTGTGGTAAAGACCGTACCGTGTCTTTCAGGAAGCTGGTTGAAGTTGCCCTCGATGAGAATGGAACTAAATCCTCCAAGACTCACGATCCTGGCCCCTGCTTTGATAGCGCAGGCCGCCGCGCCGCGAACGCGAGCGATGTTGTCGCGCATGAAGGCATCGTCAAGGCGGTCAGGAGGAATGAAAGAGTCGATATAAAGACCACGCGCCTTCGCGCCGTTGGGCGACATAACTTCGACGTGACAGACGGGCCGGGGTGGAATCCATGGCAGGATGTCCCGGATCTCGTCGTCCGGTAGCGGCGTGCGCGCAGGACCGCGGAGGACTGCAAGTACATCCGCAGCCGCTCGCCAACTCTCCTGATGTCCGACCAGGGCGAAATCGACTGCGGCTAGACTGGCAGCTGAGTCACCCATGAGAGGGTTACCTCCCCGGGGAGTCCCAGATTATCCAGCGTTTTCAGGTATTGATGCAGGGATGCTCCGCGCAGCTCGGCCGCACTCAAACTGACGTCCGGTAGCGCTGGCTTCACACAGCTGCCGTGGCACACTTCGCAGTGTCCTGTCCTGCAATCCCTGGCCAGCATTTCTGCCAGGATGGTCATCACCTCAAGATGCAACCGGTATAGCTTGTCATCAAAGCGCTGCTCGTCCAAGGCTCGCTCCGCTCTGAGAATTTCCATCGCGTGTTCGATGTGCTCGGCTTCCTCGGCAGCGATCGCGGCAAAGGTCTTGCCCAAGCTGCCCGTCGCCACCTTACCCACTCGTGCGTAGCTGGCGACGGCGAATGATTCAAGCATGATCTCCTGCACGATCAGGCAGCCGATGAAATCACGCTCGGCAATACGGCGCAGGAACGCTTCCCGGAGGCGCTTCCAATGCTTCGCGTTCACGTTGTTGGGCACGTCCACGCCAATCCTGCGGCCCTCGGCAGCGAAGGCGGCAGCATGCCCCTTTTCCCCTTCGGCATGCTCCAATGCGTCGGCTACTTCCGCGGGATCACATATCTCTGATAGAGAGGTGTAGTTCATCGCGGCCATTAGTTCGCCGGTCATCGCCTGTGCCAGCACGTCTTGCCAGATAAGGGCGCTGGGAGAGAGTGCGGTGTATGCAGGGGGAAGCGAGCACTTCAAATCTATTACGGGTTCCATGTGTCCTCCTGAACTTTGAGTTGAGCGGTTGCGCCTTAATGGCCGCTTCGGGGAGTTACGGAGCGTTGAGCTTCTGAAGCATCTTTACCGCGTTGGCGTTTCGAGGGTTTAACTGAAGGGACCTTCGATAGTTGGCGATGGCCTGGGACTTGTTACCGTCGTCCATGTATGCTTCCGCGAGGCTGTCGTAGGTGTTGCCTGATCGCGGATAGGCTTCTATGTTGAGCTGGAAGATGCGGATGGCTTGCTTGTTCTTATTGGCCTGGATAAGTTGGTAGCCTAAGGCGTTCAGTTCGTCTTCGTCGAAGTTGTACGTGGCGGGCGCCGCCGCCTTCAGCTCATGGTACTGCTTAGCCGCCTGGTCTATACCGCTGCTGGTTATCGTCGCAGAGAGGGTCTCGGCGATGGATGTGCGGTGGTCGTAGGCTCTTTTGATGTTGGGCAGGAACGCGAGCGTGGTGGCCGCGGCGATGCCCGCACCCATGAACACCGTAAGCACGAAAAGACCCGCGGCCATGGCAAAGCGGCCCGCGGCGCCGGCCCGGTCCTGGGTGCGCAGATAGATTTCCAGAACGGCAAGGGGCACCAGGTATTGGCCGAAGGACAGGAAGGTAAGGAAGGGCCCGCTAAATGTAGCCGCATTGAATCCGAAGGCGCCACGATTAAGGACAACCGAAAGGAATAGTCCTGCCCGAATGAATAAGGATGCACTCACTACCATGAACAGGCGAAGGGCCCAGCGGCGATGAGTTTTGAAGTCGCGGGCTAATGCATAACGCAGGGCCATGGCGGCACAAAGCATGATGAGGACGGCGTCGAGGCTCTGGCCGAGGTGTTGGGAAAGGTCGCCGACCGTTCCACGGAACCACATCATATAAAGACCGGCAATGCTGATGGCGAAGGCGGCCACGAAGTAGATGCGCCCATTCCAGCGATGAAAGACCGGTGCACGACGGCGGACTTGCGGAATGAGTTGGATCGCACCGCTTAGCAGGATGACGACGGCCGAGCTGAGATGAATGATGACCGCCAGATTGCCCATGGGACGCCCCGGGGTGTACCCATGAGTCATGGACTTGTTCCACTGCTGCCAATTGCCGTGCGCGGCCGAGAGACCATAGAAGGACGCGATGGTAAACGCGAACACCAACTGGCCCAGGACAGCTACCACGAACCAAAAGCCGGCTGCTGCTTTCAAGGCGCGGTCGGCGAGTGGCCGCAGTGAATGGCGCCTTTGCTGCGTATCAGCGATCCAAAATGCCGTTTGCAGTTGAGTGCTCATAGGCGGTTCTCCTTCTGAGGT
>DASRRN010000292.1:0-13583 GCA_035695685.1 Acidobacteriaceae bacterium
CTTTAGATTGGGAAACGCTTCACGGAAGCCTGACATGAATGCCTTGATATCCTCCCGGCCACGGCGCGGTGCATGCAACGAATATTGCAGGAGCATGTCGGGAGTGGCGAGCTCATCGACGATATTGAGATTGCAGGTTGCACCCCAGAACTCGGTGAACCAACGACCTACGATGGCTTTGTTGTTTTGTTCCTTGGACATAATGATTTCCTTTCCGATTTTTTGCCTGCGGAAGAGACTCACGATCTTCTCTCTCTTTCGCAACCTAACCGGATGACTCGGAGAAAACACCCCGGATCTTGCTCCGTAATCCACAACTCTTTAAATCCTGGCCGGCCTTCAGGAGCAAGCGTTCAATGAAATTAGAAGGCAAGAAGCGGAGTGCCCCTCAATCAACTCCTCGCTACTTTGTATGTAACGAAGACAGGAAAGGAGTTCCCATGAGTCGCTGGAGAAGAAATGAAGAACCCGCGAAAACCACGACCAAACGCTTACCCGCAACTCTCGAAAGGAGCACTTTTATGAGTACTCATTTTTTTGACGTGTTGGAATCGACCTCCACGAAATTCCGCTGGGGCAAATCGGAAACGGATATCTTCTTTGCAATTGGCGAATGTTCATTGGGGGCGATCCTTGTCGCTCAGAGCGCGCGCGGTGTTTGTTCCATACTGATCGGCGAAGACCCAGCACTGCTGGCACGGGATCTTCACGATCAGTTCCCGGAGGCAAACCTGATTGGCCATGAGAACGACGAGCTGGTCGCGAAGTTGGCCGGCATGGTGGAGAAACCAGGCTCCGGATTTGATCTGCCTCTGGACATTCGGGGTACCGTGTTCCAGCAGCGTGTTTGGCAAGCATTGCAGCTGATACCACCTGGATCGACTGCAACCTACAAGAACGTTGCGAACCAAATCGGAATGCCTGGCGCGGTCCGGGCGGTCGCTCAAGCCTGCGCTGCAAATGCGTTAGCGGTCGTCATCCCGTGCCATCGCGTAGTTAGGACCGATGGCTCCCTCTCTGGCTATCGCTGGGGAGTTGAGCGGAAACGTGCGCTTCTCAAAAGAGAGGCGCACGCATGACAATCGAATCTGAGGAGATGGCTATGACAACACGTGATGGACATTCCTATCCGGTTGCAGCGCAACCCGCCATTGCACGTGCAGAAGCTCTCGATTGGCAGTCGATTGGGCAAGGCTTGAACGAACAAGGAAGCGTGATGCTTCCCGGCGTTCTTTCTCCGCAAGAATGTCGAGCACTTGCCGGCCTGTATCGCGACGATAGTGTGTTTCGCAGCCGCGTTGTCATGGGACGGCACGGCTTTGGGCGCGGCGAATACAAGTACTTCAACTATCCACTGCCCGATATCATTCAAGGGCTTCGGACCGCGCTCTACCGCCGGCTTGCACCTGTCGCGAACCAATGGAATCTCGCCATGGGCATGGATGTTCGTTATCCCGGTGAACACGCCGATTACCTCCAACGATGCCATGATGCCGGTCAGCTTCGCCCGACTCCCCTGCTTCTCCAGTATGGAGAAGGCGATTACAATTGCCTTCACCAGGATCTTTACGGAGAGCACGTTTTTCCAATACAGGTGGCCTTTCTGCTTTCTGAGCCTGAAAGGGACTTCACCGGCGGCGAATTCGTGCTCACTGAACAGCGTCCGCGGATGCAATCGCGACCGGAGGTGGTACCGCTACGGCAAGGTGATGGAGTAGCGTTCGCAGTCCATCATCGTCCGGTTCAGGGAACGCGCGGTACCTATCGGGTTAACCTGAGGCATGGCGTCAGCCGCCTGCGCTCGGGAGAGCGTCACACAGTGGGCATTATCTTCCATGACGCAAACTAGGCAGGGCCGCGATTTGAATGAGGGTGCGAAGTTGACGAATCGCATTCCTGGGTATGATCCGAAGTTGGGGGGTTTACTTGCGTAGGTTGCCTGGGGCAGAGGATGCCGGATAATTTCGTCACCATCCTGGGTCGATTTTGCTGAAACTTTGGCGACCGTGGGCCACCGGTCCTGCTCCTAGACGTTTGCAACTCCGATAGATTTCTGGTCTATTAACCGAACGCCTCAAGAGGAGTGGTTATGACTGGTCAGCGTCGCGGCGAGTCGATGGGGAGATTACGGAAGAGTGCTGCAGTTCATGCGACGCGATGGATAGGATTGGTGTTGGCCATTTGTGTAGCCCCATTGAGTTGGGCTGGTTCCCATGAGGAGGCTGCTCTAAGCTACGCCCGGACTCTATGGCGTGTTTCCGATGGCTTGCCCGAGGACACGGTGCAGGCTATCACTGCATCTGCAACCCAGCAGCTATGGATCGGTACTACCGGGGGCCTCGCCCGGTTCGACGGCGCACACATGCAAATCTACGGCAATGGAAGAGAGCGGCATTTGCCGGTGAACAGCATTTTCTGTCTCACCATGGGCCGGAACGGCGTGTTATGGGCTGGAACCGAAGGTGGCGGACTGATGCGCGTCGACGAGAAGGGATGGCATGCATATGCTCGCGCTGACGGTTTGAAAAATGGCTTTGTGCGATCGGTAGTCCAGGACAGCCAGGGCCGGTTATGGGTGGGAACAGATGAAGGACTCTTCCGTCAACGCAACGAGCGATTCGAGCCACAAACCATGGATTCCAGCGGCACGTCGTTTGCCGTGCGGGACATCATGGAGGATCGGACTCACCACATCTGGGTGGGTGGCTCGCAACTATACTCCATCGACCCGGAAGGTCACCCCACGCGATACATTCTCCCCGGCACCGGGAGTGAGAACCGTGTACTGACAATGCTCGAAACCGCGGATGAAACGTTGTGGGTAGGGACGGCTGGCGGTTTGCAAAAGATGAAGGACGGCCGCTTCCACAAAGTACCAGGACTGCACATGGCAGTTCGTACCTTGATGCAGTCGAGTGACGGGACGCTCTGGATCGGAACCATGGGTAATGGCCTGTGGACCCTTCGTCACGGCCGCATGTTGCGAGCCGATACCCCCGGGCTATTGCCGAGTACTACCGTGCTACACCTCTTTGAGGACGCGGCACATCAGATTTGGATCGGAACGCAGGCCGGATTGGTGCGCCTTACTCAAACGATCATTCATATCGTTCCTCTTCCGCAGCCCGGCTATGAGGATGTGGTGAAAGTCTCCAGAAATGTATCGTCCGGTTTTCAGGTGGCTGCGGAACGCCTTTACAGCGTGCAAGGAGACACTCCACACCTCGTCGATTTACCCGAGATACGCGGTGCGCCCGTGCGCAATGTTTTTCGTGCAAATGACGGATCGTTCTGGATAGGTACGGATGGTAACGGAGCCTACCACTTACACGATGGAAAGACTACTCACCTACTGTCGCCACATGAACTGACGAACAACTCTGTTCGGGCTTTCCTGGAAACTCGTGATGGAGAGGAATGGATCGCAACTGACGACGGTGTAAGCCGTATCCGGGCAGACGGTGTTGAGAAGCTTACCGAGGCTACTGGTCTGGCATACTTCAGTACACGGAGCCTTCTTGAAACCAGCGATGGAAGCATCTGGATTGGAACCGACCACGGTCTTAGCCGGTGGTTTCATGGGCACTTTGTGCGGGATACTGTCACGGATGCCATGAGTGAAGAGAAAGTATGGTCAATCCTGCAGGATCGAAGCGGCGCAGTATGGTTCGGAACACGTGACCATGGGTTGTTTCGATACAGCAACGGAAGCGTCGAGCATCTCACGACCGCGCAGGGATTGCCGACGGATAGCATCTACGGAATCTTGCAGGACCATGCGGGAGTTTTCTGGATCACAGGTCCCAATACGATTGCGTCGTTGTTTGAAGCAGAGATGGATGCCCAGCGCTCTTCCGGGCGCTCTTTACTGAACACCAGGGTGTATAGCATGCCCTTTGCGGCGGAAGGGGCGCAGCTATATGGAGGGTGGCAACCTTCCGGTTACGCGGCGCCCGATGGAAGCATGTGGTTTCCGACGAATCGTGGTATCGCACGGGTGAGGATGCCTCGGCCGAGCATGGTTCCAGTGCCCCGTATTCTCATTAATGGCGTTGGAGAAGATGGCATGGAGACAGCCCTCACCACCAACCTAAAGGTTCCAGCTCGTGTAAACCGCCTGAGCTTTGCTTTCTTTGCGGCCTCATTGCAGCGGCAGGATAAGCTTCGATTCCGATGGAAACTCGATGGCTTCGACAAGGATTGGACCGTGGACGGCCCAGGCCGGTTGGCCACTTACACCAACCTTCCCGCAGGACACTACCGTTTTCGAGTCGCCGCTTCTGATCCCGCGCGGCCCGGTCTGGTTGAACAGGCAGATATCGCGTTGGTAAAGGAGCCCTATTTTTATCAGACGTGGTGGTTTTATACGTTGGGCGCGGTTGCTCTTGCTGCCTCGATTTGGGGATTGTATGTGTTGCGGATGCGGCAGATGGAAAAGCGTTTTGCCGCTGTGTATGAGGAACGAGAGCGGGTTGCCCGGGAGATGCATGACACAGTCATTCAGGGCTGCACCGGAATTTCAGCCGTTCTCGAAGCCCTTGTCGGTACTGGATTGGGAGAGGCGGCAGAAGGTCCGCAAAGCGAGTTGCTTAACCACGCCCGAGATCAAACGCGTCGCACAATTGACGAGGCCAGGCGGGCAGTATGGGCCCTTCGCCATCGTCCGGAAAGGAAGATTGATCTGATTGAGGCGCTACAGAGGCTAGCGTCGCTGGCAATGCGGGACGGAGGACACTCAGTCAGGGTGGAGCATAACCTGCCTCATCTTGAGATGGGCGCCAGCGCGGCTAACGAAATACTCATGGCAGTCCGAGAGGCTGTAGTAAACGCGGTAAAACACAGCGGGAGCGAAACGATTGTTGTGGATCTTCGCAGTAACGAGAAAGAGCTGACACTTTCCATTCATGACTACGGCTGCGGAATGGGGGAAGATAGAGTCTCGGTCAAGGAGATGCATTACGGCATTGCGGGCATGCAAGAGCGGATGCGCCGTATTGGAGGCGGCCTTCAGATCGAAGGCAGGCCGGGAACGGGCACGACCGTACGTCTCCATTTGCGGTGGGGTAAAGTGCGGAAGGAACTGGCAGGAGTTTGATGATGGAGCGAACAGACGGACTTGTCGGTGTTCTCATTGTTGACGATCATCCCATCATGCGACTTGGGATCGCATCGATTATTACCAATGGGAGAATGGAAGTGTTGGGGCAGGCCGGTACCGGCGGAGAGGCTATTATGATGCACAAACGACTTCTGCCTGCGGTGACCCTGATGGATCTGCGTTTGCCGGATATGAGCGGCGTAGAAGCAATCCGGCAGATTCGCGCCCACACACCAAAAGCCAAGATTGTTGTTCTTACGACATACGAAGGGGACGAGGACATTCTCCAGGCGCTTGACGCTGGAGCGAGCGGGTACCTTATCAAGGGAATGTCGCACGATGTCTTACTGAAGGCGTTGCACCAAGTCCATCGTGGCTCACGTTTTCTACCGCATGCGGTTGTGGAAACCCTACAGTCGCGGGGGCATGGTTCCCATTTGAGCCAACGGGAGCGCGAGGTGCTACAACTGATGTTTGCAGGCCTGGGTAATCGAGAGATCGCCGAGGAATTATCTATAAAAGAGGCTACAGTGAAATCTCATGTGAGCATTATCCTGATGCGTCTCAATGTCAGCGATCGCACGCAGGCAGTGGTGGAGGGTCTGAAACGGGGACTGGTTCATCTCTGGTAGATTCACCAGGGCCCTATTCTTCTTTGTACGCCGCTCGCTAGACCGCGATCACAGACTAAACTTTTTAAAAATAGTGTTGGGCGATCATACTTTCGGCCGATTCCGGCCGCATCGACGGTGATTAGAATTCACCTGTCGCATTACTCGTGAATTATTTCGCAGAATACTTCTGCATTCGGTCACCGCTTACCGAGCGGTGGAGTGCGTTTGTGGATCGGCTTACCGCGACAGACGGAAGAATCAGGTTATGCCTCGCGTGGTTATATTCGCGGATGAACTTTCCGGAGCGATCGATTGCGGCGTTGCGTGTGTCAACGCCGGCCTCAGTACGAGCGTATCGCTTGGCCTCTCTTCGAACGGGCTCATGATAGATGTGCTGTCTGTCGACGCGGATACGCGGTCTCTCTCCGCTTCTGCCGGAGCAGAACGGCTGCGCCAGCTTGTCCAGGTGCATGCGGCGGATCCGGCAGTCCTCTCTTTCAAAAAGATCGATTCGACACTTCGGGGTCACCTTGGCCCGGAACTTGGCGCCTTCCTCGAGGTGCGTCGAAACATTGTCAAGGGTACCGTGGCAGTGATGGCGCCGGCGTTTCCGATTTATGGCCGAACAACCGTGGACGGCATGCACTATGTTCACGGTCGACCGCTGCACGAAACCGAGATGTGGAGGAGTCAGAAGATGACCGGAGAAGCGTACATCCCTCGGATGATGGAAGACTCCGGCTTGACCTGTAGGCACTTGAATCTTGCGACGGTGCGGAGTCATCGTACTGTATTCGTTGACGCCGTGGACAAAGCCGCCGAGGCCGGCGACGTGCTGGTTTGCGATGCTGAAACGGACAGCGATTTGCTGGCGATCGCTGAAGCCGCGACCGCCCTGGGAAATCGTGCCGTTTGGGTCGGCTCAGCCGGGCTGGTGCATCAGCTGCCGAAGGCCAGTGGGCTTGGCGTAACAGTGAAAGAGGTAGCTCCGCATTTTCCTGAACCAGCCGGTTCGATCCTATTCGTCATCGGAAGCACGAGCGATGCGACGAAGCAGCAGGCCGTGACTCTACTCTCCTCGTCAGACATTCATGGTATCGTCGTTCCACCGGAGGTGCTTCTTGCCGGATCGGAAGGCCCGGACTGGAGCGCCTTCACTTCAGAGCTATGCCAAGCCGTGGAACAGAAAGAAGACGTGATTCTGCTTTGCGGTACTGAGCGTAGAGTCGATATCGCAGATCGTCCAAAATTGTCGCTTGCACTTGCTGAGATGACAGCAGTTCTCCACGGCAGAGTGGGCGCCCTAGTTGTGTCTGGCGGGAAAACAGCCCGCATGGTCCTGGACCGTTGGGGCATCACTGCGCTCCAGCTGCATGGAGAGTTGGAGAGACGCGTACCCGTATCCACCACAGTCATTGCGAAAGCAGTTCCGTTGACAGTCATAACCAAAGATGGCGATATTGGAAAGTCTCACACGCTGCTGCGTTGTCGAGAACGGCTTAGGCAGAAAAGAAGTGTTTAGTGTAAGCAACCGGGCTTTCTTCAAGGAATCTTTCCTCGCGGGAATGTTTCGGCAAAACAGCTTCGATAGGAAGCCCTCGATGTCTGGAAATTGTTGCAGGAAATCAGGAGCGAATATGCCAGGTTCCCATCTTCTTCGCCGTCTTGCCAAAGTGATCGCGTTCCTACCAATGGTCATGGCGATCATGGTGCTTGGGCAGGAGGACCAACGGGGAGCACCGCCGGTAGAGGCGACTCATCAGCAACGAGCGGGGCAGAGCAGCGAGCGCAGCCAGCATGATAGCGGGATTCCACGAGCATACGGAGATGGGCAGAACATTGAGGGTACCGCTGTCACCCAGGATCATGCAATGCGGACGGAGATTCCAGAGCCGGCTCGAGATAATGCCTTTTCGATGACGGTGAGCCAATACGGAATTACGGCCACTCTGCAGACGCTGGCGTCAGAGGCAGGCTCGGCGATCATGGAGAGGGGCGGAAACGTAGTCGACGCGATCATCGCCGCCAATGCGGCCGTGGGAGTGATTGAACCGAGCATGAATGGTGTAGGTGGTGACCTGTTCGCGATCTACTGGGACAACAAGGCGAAGAAACTGTATGCTCTCAACGCCAGCGGGTGGGCTCCAGGAGGCTGGTCGCTGGAGAATCTTAAAGCACACAACATTACCCGGCTCAGAGGCATCTGGTCAGTAACCGTGCCAGGCACCGTAGCGGGATGGCAGGCCCTCCACGACCGCTTCGGCAAGCTATCGTTGGCCGAAGATCTGAAGCCAGCCGAGGCGTTGGCGGAGAAGGGGTTTCCAGTCTCGGAGGCAAACTCGGCGGAATGGGAGAAATACGGGTCCCAGTTTGCCAAGCGGCCTGATTTCGCGAAGGTCTTTTGGCCCAATGGGTCGTTTGTTCACGTGGGACAAGTCTTCAAAAACCCGGATATCGCCAATACGCTGCGCATTATCGGTGAGAAAGGCCGCGACGGCTTCTACAAGGGATCGGTGGCCGAGGCAATTCTGAAGACCTCGAAGGAAGAGGGCGGCGTGATGACTGCCGAGGACCTGGCGGATTTCCAACCGGAGTGGGTCGAGCCGATCTCCACAACTTACCACGGGTGGACTGTGTATGAGACACCACCGAACACGCAGGGACTCGCGACGCTCTCCATGCTGAATATTATGGAGCAATATCCACTGAAGGAATGGGGACATGATAACCCTAAGACGTTACATATCGAATTAGAGGCCAAGGCTCTGGCGTATGCAGACTTACGCGCGTACGTGGGTGATCCTCGAGTGGTGAAGGTGCCAACGGCCCGGCTCATCTCTAAAGAGCTTGCGGTAGAACGCGCGAAGACCATTACTGATCGTGCAAACTGCAATGTGCCGCCCTCCGAGATTACTGACCAGCTGGCCAAGCTCGAGAGCGATACGACTTATCTGGCAGCGGTGGATCGCGACGGTAACATAGTGTCGCTGATCCAGAGCAACTCGGGGAACTTCGGCTCTGGCCTGGTGCCGGAGGGGACGGGCTTTGCACTGCAAAACCGCGGCGGCGGCTTCAGCCTGACTCCCGGGCAGCCCAATACCGTTGCGCCCCATAAACGACCGTTCCACACGATTATCCCGGCCTTTATGCAAAAGGACGATGTGGCTATCGGCTTCGGCATCCAGTCAGGCTCCAATCAGCCGCAGGCGCAAGCGCAGTTTGTCGCGAACGTTGTCGACTTCGGGATGAACATTCAGGCGGCGATGGATGCTCCGCGATTTAACGCGGGCAATGGATGCCGTGTGACGATGGAGGCTGGGTTTCCGGCTCCGACCTTTGAAGAGTTGTTTGTCCTGGGCCATCAGATCACGTTGGTGCCGAGATACTCGCTGGTGATGGGGAAAGGCAACGCAGTCGAGCGGGACAACAAACTGCAAGTAAACTTTGGTGCCAGTGACCCGCGCACCGACGGCCAGGCGACACCTGAGATGATGCCCTTTTAATTCCAGCGACCCAGCCGACAACAGAACAGAGGGTAACAACAGCTCCAAGGTAATCGGCCATTAGGATTAGGACTAATCTGGAAAGGCTGAAAAGAGCTAGGCTGACAGTGCGGAGAGTCATCCGGAGGTCTATCTTCATGTACCGGCGGCGCCGGGCAAAATGTCGCAATGGATGATTCACTACCGATTCTTTGCTCCCACCCTCTGATGCACCAGGCACGGTATCGGACGGTCGACTCTCGAGTTCGAATTTGGTGTAAATATTTTCAAAGTACTCATCCTTTCGGCGGATTGCAGCCTGCCCGTCGTCGCTTACGCTAGGTTTTTTGGGTTAAAGGTCTCGCATGGCCGCCCCGCAATCAGTCCCATGATTCGGTGGTCCGAGAATATGTTTTCAGGCCCCAGACTCTCAGTTGACTAACGACTTCGGAAGTTTCCAGGAGAGCAACGATGCCCCGTTCCATTCACGCAATATTATTTATAGCGATTTTCCTGCTCTGCTGTTGCAGTGGTTTAACGGCGCAGACAATTACAGGCAATATTAATGGCACGGTGACGGATGCGTCTGGCGCGGTCATTGCCGGTGCGAAAATAACTGCGGTGAATGTCGCGACGAACGTTCAGACAACCACCACGTCCAATAACGAGGGAATCTATGACATCCGCTTTCTTCAAATCGGGAGCTACACCGTAACCGTAGACGTCCAGGGCTTTGCCAAACGTATATTTGGGCCGTTTACGCTGGAAGCCAATCAGGATGCAAAAATTGACGCTCCGATGGCAGTCGGAAACACCCAGACTCAAGTGTCAGTGGACGCCACCGTCGCGCCCCTTCTCAATACCGAGAATGCCCAATTGGCGACCACACTGGACACGAAAGCGGTGGGCAACATCCCGATGGTAGGACAAAATTGGGTGCAGTTGACGCTGTTCGTTCCCGGGGCAATCAACACTAACCCGGCGGCGCTTGCGGGCAACGGGGCGATCGGCGTAAACCAGGCTGTGAACAACGGCGTCTCGGTGAACGGAAATCGCCAGCAAGCTAATAACTACATGCTGGACGGCGTGGAGATCAATGAGACTCTCAATAACACCGTCGGCTATAACGTCGCCCCCGATGCGTTGGGCCAGCTGCAAGTCACCTCGGCGAACGCTCAGGCTGAGTACGGCAACGTGAACGGTGGTGACGTTATCGCTCTATTGAAGAGCGGCACCAACCAATTTCACGGCAGCGGATACTGGTATCTCTCGAACTATCACCTCGATGCCAATACCTGGGCTAACAGGCACAACTCAGTGATTACGCCAAAGCAGTCCTATACGCAACCCATCTTCGGGGGAACGATCGGCGGACCTATCCTGCGCAACCGGCTGTTTTTCTTCGCCGACTATTCCGGGGGCCGCTACCACCAGGGAGGCGTTGCGACAGCGACGGTAATGACAGCGAAGATGCGTACGGGAGATTTTTCCGAGCTACTGGATCCGGGCATCATGTGTACCTCGTCTTGTCCACCCAGCAAGCTGATCCAGCTATATGACTCTTCGACGACCGCATATACCCCCTACGCCGGGAACAAGAATGTTCCTATTCTGAGTCCTGTGGCGCAGTACCTGTTTGCTCATCCTGAAATCTATCCGTTGCCGAACCAGCCACCCCAGGCAGGCACGCCGGCAACTGGTAACTATGTTGCGCCTCAAAAAAACCGCCAGTATAACGACCAATTCGACGTCAAGGTGGATTACAAGATGACGGAGAAAGATACTCTGTCAGCTCGCTGGATCCAGAGTGACAGCGGAACCACAACCACTCCTGTGCTCCTGGTGAGTTTCCCTACGGCTCCGATTACGCCAGTGAAGGGCGTTGCGATCAACGAAGTGCATACGTTCAACTCGTCCACCGTGAACGAGCTTCGCCTCGGATATAACAGGATTCGTCCGGAAGAGGGACTCCCCGTGGATGCAAGCGGAGCTTTCGGCGCCAATGGCAATGGCATTGTCGGAATTCCGGGAGGGAATCAAGGTATTGTGGGATTTGCGGCGCAAACGACTGCCCCCGGATCTACCAGCGGCCTGACTACCGCGAACGGTGCGGAGTACACCACGATTGGCAATTCCTATGGGGGGATGACCTTTGTCGACAACTCCTTCACGTATGGCGACACCCTAACCTGGTTGAAGGATAAGCACACCTTCAAGTTTGGAGCCCAGTTCATTCGCTATCAGTCGAACTGCTTTTCGGCGGGCAACGATGGCGTTCTCGGAACCATGGCGTATACCGGTGTCTCGTCTTCCAACCCGATCAATAACGCGACGACAAATCCCATGGGCTATAACACAGGGGGCTATTCCATGGCGGACTTCATTCTCGACCGGGTCGACTATGTCGGCCAAGGCGCATTCACCGGGCCCCAGGGCTTGCGGCAGTGGCGGGACGCCTACTTCGCACAAGATGATTGGAAGATAACTCCAACGCTGACTCTCAACCTGGGCATGCGCTATGAGTATGATCAGCCGATGTACGAGGTAAACAACAAGTACGCGAACGTCGACTTCACGACAAAACAGCTGATCCATGCCGGGGTGAACGGTGTTAGCCGTGCGCTCGTCAACCCGTACTACGGCGGTCTGATGCCGCGTATTGGCTTTTCCTGGGCTGTCACTCCCCGGTTTGTCGTGCGCGGCGGGTACGGTATGCAGAGCTTCATGGAAGCCACCGGCGAGGCGCGCCGCATGACGCTCAACCCACCAAATAATGCTGACAACTACACGACCGGTACGGCGCCCAGCGCCTCCAACCCGGCTGTGTTCTTCAAGGTGGAGAGCGGCTTTACCAACCCGGCCACGGTAAACCCCGTCCTCGCCCTGAATGCCTGGGACGTGAATATCCGTCCTGCGCTGATTGGAGAGTTCAGCCTGACAACGGAGTATCAGGTCAGCAATACTGCGTCCTTCCAGATCGGGTACGTGGGAGAATCGGGGCAGCATCTGGTCAACCACAACGCGGCCAACCAGCTGTACTCCCCGTGCGTCATTGACGGAGTTGTCCAGACCCGGCCAACCAGCGCCGCCTGCACCGCAGCAGATCCGTCACCGTTCCAGGCGCTGGTCACGCAATCGGGGTCGGTCACGCTCACCACATCCAACGCGATGATGAACTACAACGCGCTGCAGGCGACGCTCCGCCAGCGAGCGCTGCGTGGGTTGCAATATACGTTGAACTATACGTGGAGCCGAGCGATGACGAACTCCATCGGTTTTTTTGGAGCTCCCAGCATCAATGGCGCCAACAACTATGCGGAAAACGGCTATAACAATCACGCGGAATATGGTCCCACGGGCCAGGATGTGCGCAATAGCGTGAACGGCAACCTGGTATATGAACTACCGTTCGGACGTGGGCGGACGTTCGGGGCTAACATGAATTCTGTACTGGATGAGATCGTGGGCGGATGGAAGGTAGCCATGACAGGGGTGGCCTATTCCGGTTTTCCGGTGACGATCAACAACAGCTCGAACAATGCTTACACTCTGAATAAAATACAGCGTGCGAACCATCCGCGGCCGATGAAGATCGTTGGCCGTAGCGTTCGTGATTGGTTCGGAACTGATCCGTCAGCAATATCGTGCGGGCTTACAGACAATGGGACCTGCGCCTACTCAAGCCCGCAGAATGGCACTTATGGCACTGCGGCTGTTGGTTCGGAGCGCGCCCCCGGTTATCAGGGGTATGACAGTTCTGTCTCTAAAGCTTTTACGGTTTATCACGAACAGTTTTTGGAGTTTCGGGTGGACGCGTCGAATGTCTTCAATCTGACCGCCTTGAGCAACCCGAATAATACGGCTCAGAGCGCGACGTTTGGACAAATCACCAGTGTTCGCAGTGGTCCGAGGAAGTTGCAACTTGACCTGAAGTACATTTTTTAGGCGCAAATGGAAAGCCCCGATGCGGCTCCCATCTCGTGGTTGAACTGAAGGCCCCGTGGACATTATTCATACCGCAAGGCCACCATTGGATCAACGCGCATTGCCTTCCGTGCCGGGAGGCAGCACGCCGCGATCGCCACGGCAGCCAAAATCAACGCCAATCCCGCGAAGGTAAGTGGATCAGTCGCACTCACGCCATAGAGCAGCTTCGTCATCAGCCGCGTCAGCGCGAGCGCGCCTACGATCCCGATGCAGATACCCAGGAGAGCCAGACGCGCTCCCTGCCACAGGATGAGGCGTAATACGGCAAATTCACGGCTTCGGGCGGACGACCGCGCCATCAACAGACTGGCAACATTCACGCAGACAATGAGGAGTACAAAGCCAACCGCGACCAGAAGTACGAGCAGAAATGGCCGAACCTCGCCGATCATTTGTTCTTTT